>NZ_JAKUGJ010000014.1:0-116502 GCF_022663915.1 Bacillus cereus group sp. BfR-BA-01331 | reverse complement strand
CCCGTGTCTCCTGTCGGCCCTGTACTTCCGGCTGCTCCCGTGTCTCCTGTTGCTCCCGTACTTCCCGTTGCTCCCGTGTCTCCTGTCGGCCCTGTACTTCCGGTTGCTCCCGTGTCTCCTGTCGGTCCTGTAGGAAATGTTATTGATGGAATTGGTGGAAAAGTAGGCCCTATTAAATCAGGATCTATTGCATGAGCTTGAAGCAATTCATATATTTTTTGCATTTCATTTTTATCAGCCACATCATCAACTCCTATAATACGACTGTATTATATTGATATGCGAGATTATATTACACTTCATTTATCTATATATAATATGTGTTCCCGCTACTATTATGCTCCTTATATCATAGCTAACTTTTTAGGTACTATTAAATTATTTTATTAAGATATTAACATCCCCTCAATATTCAAATGCTGATGTTATTTTCATCATTAAAAAGGAATATTATTTAAACATTTTTTATACTTTCTTTACGCGCATGGGACAGGTTCATGCAATATGCACAACAAACTGAAGATCTTCGTTTAATTCTTGAATGACAACAACTTTTTAACTTTATGTAATCTATATGACCTAACAGCAAGATAAACAAATTTATAAAAGAACGTATCCTTATAACTATTTTCACACTTATGTCGGCTGTACCGCTATTAAATTTCAATGTGACTAGAAATTTAAGACACACCTATGAGTTATTTTTAATACACTAACAGTTCATCTACAAAATTAAGGCACCCTTACCTTGGTATTTAAATACAATGGCATGAGTAGTTACCATTTTTCATTTAGTTACTCTTTTTTTGATATGTATGGATATAAGAAAAATAGAATTTTCTTACCAAATATCCCTTGTAAATCTCCATATATAACGGCTATTTAAAAATGGTAACGAATAGTAAGAGCCATCGGTATGGAAGGGGAATTACAATGAATATTTCTATTATAATGATGGGTTTCATTATAGGGGGATTGGTTGGAGTAACAGGGATAGGTGGGGCCGCATTACTGACTCCATTTCTTCTAACATTAGGTATAAGTCCTTCTGTAGCTGTTGGAACTGATCTAGTATATAACTCTATTACTAAAATGTTTGGAATATCCCAACACTGGAAACAGAAGACCATCAATTTTAGACTAGTAAAATATCTAGCTATTGGGAGTATACCTAGTGCAATTATCGCAGTAGTAACGATTCATTTCTTACCCCTCTTTCACTATAGTCGAGAAGGAATTATAAAGTATATATTAGGATATGTTCTAATCCTTGCGGCAATTTCTATTTTAATAAAGGCATTTTTCTATAATGAATCTACACAAAATTATTTTCAAAGACAGACTATGGTACAAAAAAAGAGCCTAACAATTCTTATTGGTGCAATACTCGGTTTTATCGTGGGACTTACTTCTGTGGGGTCAGGCTCTTTATTCGCTATTGCAATGATATATTTATATCAACTGAGACCATCCGAGTTAGTAGGCACAGATATTACACATGCTTTTTTATTAGTGACGGTTGCAAGCATACTAAATATGAATTTAGGCAACGTAGATTATCTCTTGTTAATTCATTTACTCATTGGTTCTATCCCAGGTGTCATACTTGGTAGTAAATTCTCCACTAAGATTCCCGTTAAACCCCTTCAAATATTTCTAGCTATCATAATTGGTGTTAGTGGACTAAAGTTAGTTATCGCTTATTAAAAAAATTTATGCTTTTGCTATATAAGAATGGAGGTTCAAAATGGATCATACAGAACTATATAATTTTATATACAAGCAAGGGCGTGCCCCTCATTTCCATAAAGATTTTCCCCTAATCTTATTTTGGAGCCAAAAAAGCGGTTGTACTTCGCTAGCCCACTGGTTTTTTTATCAAATTAATTTATTTAAAGAAGCGATAAAATACAACCCGTTCATTCACAACTATGAGTATGAAGTATATAAAAACTCTACACATTATTTAGCACAATTAGCTAGTGGATTACAAACTAAAGAGAAGAATACTTACAAACTAGTAAGAAATCCTTATAGAAGAGCAGTAAGTTCTTTTGTTGCTCTGATTCCGCCACCAAATTTTGAGAATCCCGCATGGAAACCCATTCGACAATTTCTGTATGGTGATGAAACCTGCAATAAACCCATTTCCTTTAAACTATTTTTGTATTATTTAAAAGCACACATGACCAAATTAGATCAAGTAGATCCTCACTTTACACAACAATATATACAAGGAGAAGAGGAATTCGTTACGAACTATATTTATCTAGAAAATTTCAACACAGGAATTTCGAAACTAGAAGAAGTATATAAATTAAAAAAATCACCATTAGATCTGTTATCAAAGGCTTGGCATTATCAAGAGAGTAAGATGATTTACAAAGGAGTTTATGCAGACGGTGATATCACAACCCCTCTTTTCCCACGATTACCTACTTATGATAGTTTTTATGATGCAGAAACAACTCAGTTGGTTCAAGAAATATTTGCAAAAGATTTTAATATGTATCATTATGATTTAAATTCTTTTCTCTCAAAATAAAAGTGTTCAAAGCCACTGGCTCTATTAAGTGTTTTATCTTAAAACTGATACGACAACATCATATATTTATAAATTTTCATACACTTCTCCTAATTCTTTTTTTAGTTGTGTTTTTAAGTGCTCATTTTCACTTTCTAATAGCTTGTTCTTATGTTTTAAAAGCTACTTTACTCAATAATAAGTTTGGCCCAATACCAATCGTACTTTCAATCCGCGTACGTTCATATATTTCTCTCTTAAACTTAAATGTGAACTCGCAAACAAATGAATACTCGCAGTCATATCCATGAAAAATTCATCGATACTATATTGATGAAAATCTTCCGGCGCAACATACTGTAAAGCTAAGCCCATTATGGGATTTGAACATTTCACATACGTATGCATAATTGGATTCACAATAATAATATCTTGCCGCTTCGGTATTTCATACAAACGAGCCATCTTCTTAATTCCTAACGCTTTTAATGGCGGTGTTGCTGCCAATACGATTGATCCACTCCGATTCACATCTCCTACGACAGCCAATTTTGTATAACGTGGATCAAGTCCTTTTTTAATACATGATACGCTCGCATAAAAGCTACGAAGATCTACACAAAGAATAATGCGATTTGGTAAAAGAGAATAATCATGCAAGGTTATCACTCCTATCAAAAGAACATTCGTTCTTTTGATAGGTATTTTCATGAAAATTTTGGTTAAAATAACCTTACTTTTAAAATTTTTTTAAGAAAAACTTAAGGAATTCCCCTCTATATTCATAAGAAGTTTTTTCTATACTGAAAATGTAAATACATAAAAGGAGAAACAATTATGAAGAAATTTGTACTTTGCATAATAGGAATAAGCCTCCCTATATACTTACTACCTTTCATATTACGCGGGGATTTGGACAGATTTAATCCGATTGCTGAAGAAAAAAATGTATACGCCATTGCGAAAGGATATGGCGTTCCGGATTATCATCATAAAGGAAGAACTATGTACTCACTAAAAGGCGTTGATGAATCAAGAAATGAGAAAGAATATACAGTAGGAACTAGCACCCCTAATGATTTTATAAGAAAAACTTACTTGAAAATTCATGTGAAAGGAAAGTATGTCTATTCTTACGACGTTATTTCTGAAAAGGAGATTCCCGAGAAAATAAAGGACCAATTGGAAATAAAAGAGCCTACTCGTATGAGCTGGCTCTTTATTACCTCTTCCACCTACCATTGGGCCATCGCCCTTAACACACTTGAGGAAAGAGAATTCTTTCAATAAATTTATTAAATTAATTATCATTGTTTTAATAACCATTGTTCAATTGCTTTCACTGTTTCATCTCGTTGTGCTTTTGGCGTAATTAAGCTCGCATTATCACCTTTTTGCTCACCATACATGCCAAAATTAGCATGATTGCCCCCTTTTATCATGTGCATAGTTGTATTCTTTGACATTAACTTTTTACTGTTCTCTATTTTTTCTACAGTTGCTAAAGCATCTACTTCCCCATAAATTGATAACATTGGCATCGATTTAGTAGAGAAATTATCTGCAGGATAAGAGCCTAAGAAAATGATCCCGTCTACCTTATCTTCATGTTGAAAGGCATACTTAGAAATCATAGCTCCCCCCATTGAATGTCCAGCAACATACCATTTTTGAACTTCAGGATACTTTTCAATTACACTGTCTACCACATTTATTCCAAATATCGCTAAGTTTAATGGTAACTTAGGCATCACTACAAAATGTCCATCTTTTGCAAGATCTTCCCCTAAGTAACTATAAGCTTCAACTTCTACTTTAGCTCCTTGATAAAAAATAACCCCTATTTTAGCATCTTTCTCTCCAAAAACTATATTCTCTTCATCTTTTTTATCATCTACTAACGACAAAGCCTCTTTCGTTGGTTTATAAGTAAACTGAGACCAAACAAAAAACGTAATACTTCCCATAAGTAAAATACCTAGTAAAGAGTACAGAAAAATTCTCATCCACTTCTTCACATATATGACCTCCCTAAGATGTATATATTCTATATTTTAGATTATCATTAATAAACATAAAAACTCGAGCATTTTTATTATACTCAAGTTTTTATTTGCGTCTTTAATTTATACTATAAATTGTCCAAGATAAATATGTAGCAAATGCAGCCCATAAAAAATATGGAATTAGCAACCATGTCGATACTTTAGATAAATTGGAAGAAAGCGCTATGAGAAGTAACGTAGTAATAGCGACTAGTAAACAATCTACTGTTGCTAAAAACAAATTTTTTTGACTGAATTGAAAGTAGCTGAACGCCTGATTGCACATATAATTTAAAAGAAATAAAAACCAAAATGTTTTTGGCTTAAATCCATATTTGTTGTAAATAATTGCAACTGATAATGCAATAAGTCCATATAATATAGCCCAAATAATTCCGATTGTCATACCAGAAGGTGTCCAAGACGGCTTTTCTAGCGCATCGTACCAAATACGATCAATTGGAAATAAAATACTAGAAACATAAAACAAACCATATGTTAGTAAAAACACTATGATACTAGATTTTTTCATAAACATTCTCCTTTTTCAATAGAAGGTTTTAGAAACTCTATATGATTCGTATGCTCTTTCAATGAATAAAACTTTAATATGTAAATGGACATTCTTATACTTTTCATTATAACCTTTACATATCAAATTCATATTAATTAATTCATTTATTTTATACAAATTCTTTCATACTTTTATATGCACAAAGTGCTCTCTCCCGTGCTGCCTTATGATCAACAACTGGAAAAGGATATGTATTACCAAGCTTAATATTGGCCTTTTGTAAAATATGCTCAGGTGCTTCCCAAGGTTTATGTATATATTTATTCGGTATATCTCTTAATTCTGGTACCCATCTTCTTATATACTCTCCATTTTTATCAAACTTTTCTCCTTGTGTGATAGGGTTAAAAATACGAAAGTACGGTGATGCATCTGCTCCACTTCCAGCAACCCATTGCCATCCCATTGTATTATTTGCAATATCAGCATCTAGTAGTGTATCCATAAACCATTTTGCTCCTTCTTGCCACGGAATTAACAAATGCTTTACAAGAAAAGAGGCTACAGCCATCCTTGCCCGATTATGCATAAAACCTGTTTGCCATAATTCCCGCATTCCCGCATCAATAAACGGATAACCAGTTTCACCCTTCTGCCATACTCTTAATAACTCCTCTTCATTATTCCATGGAAAATTTTCAAAGCTTTTATTAAGAGGTTTATATATTGTAAATGGATAATGATATAGCAAATAATAAGAAAACTCTCGCCAAATTAATTGACGTATAAAACTATTCACTTGTTTTTCAAAAAGACTACATTGTCTTTCGGTACTTTTATTTATTAAGTAATGATGCATCAACCTCACTGATATTTGACCAAATGAAAGATAAGGTGCCAACATTGAATGAGCGTATTGATTTGGAAAATCCCTTCCTTCACTATAAGATGCTAATTTACTAGAGAAAAATTTCTTAAATGTTTTGTATGCCCCTTCTTCTGTAGGCTCCCATATTGATTCAATATGAGATGTCCACGGTATAGTCGGCAGCAAATGTAATTCTGAAATGGATAAGCTTGCTGGTAGAGAGCTTCCCCCTTTTATACTCTGCACTTTACTAATAGGTTTAGGTATTGACTGCTTTTGAAATGCATTGTAAAAAGGCGTAAAAACCTTATATTCAGTGTCATCTTTCTTTTTAATAATCCACGGTTCTAATAATAAATGTGAATTAAATTCCTTGCAGATAATACCTTTATCTTCTAACATCATTTTCATTTTTTGATTAGATTGTAATCTGTCCGGATCATAACAAATATTCCAATATACAGCCGTTATACCTAATTGTTCTATGAGAGAAAGTATTTCTTCCTGTGTATTTCCTTTACGAATTATTAAAGTAGAGCCCAATGCCTCAAGTTGCTTTTGGACATCTACTATAGCATGGTGTAACCACCACTTTGACGCCTCCCCCATTGAAAAAATTTCATCTTGTACATATACCGGAAAAACCTCACCGGACTGAACAGCCTCAAATAGAGCTGGGTTATCATATAAACGAAAATCTTTTTGAAACATAACAATAATTTTACCTTGCATAGCTATCCCTTCTGATTCTAAAAAATAGATTATTTATATTATTATAAGAATAATTCTTTGTAATCACAAACAAACTTTCCCAGAGTTATAGGATTGCTACGTATTAAATATTTAACTACCACAAGCAGTTAATACTAGCATTACAATGAAAAGCAATAAAAACTTACTCATTTTCTTCATAACACACCCCGAATACGCTTTTCCACAGTAATGTAACGTAAAATAGCATTTAGGCATTTGTAGATTTATACAACATATTGCGAAGCAGAATACAAATGAACCCTAATACTAATGCAAATATACCTACAAATAAAATATATTCCGTTCCAATTTGTGCAATAATTATGCCTGCGATCCCGGTACCAATTGTTGTCCCTAAATTACAAGAAGTTAAAAATAATCCATTAACAAAATCAGGTGAATTAGATGCTGAAGACATCATCCAATATTGGTTGACATTGCCCCCCATCCCGCCAAAAATACCCCAAATTACAATAAGAATTGCCGTTGGAATCACAAGGTCTGCTACAAAGAAAAAGACAATATATAATGCAATTAGAGCAATTGGATAAATGATTACCATACGGACAGGAGCTATTATCAGTAATCTCCCTGCAAGAATATTCCCGATAATATTCGCCAACCCATAAGCAAATAACATGATACTTATCATATATGGCGACATTCTTGTTACAACATCTAAATATTCAGCTAGATAACTATAAATTCCAAATACCGCTCCATTTAAAAATGTTACAGCAAGTATTGATAGCCATGCGATGCCCTTTGTTAAAATTTTGAGCTGCGAACCATAAGAAAGCTTTTCCTGAACAGGCATAGAGGGAATAAATAGTATCGTCATAATAAACGCAAAAATATTAACAAGTGCAAAAAGAGCTAACGATATTTCAAGTGTAAATACATTTGCTAAGAAGTTGACAATCGGTACACCTAAAACCATACCAGCTGAAACCCCAATAAACACTTTGGCAACTGCTTTTGGAGCTTCTTTGGTACTAACTGAAGTTGCTGCTACTGATAAAGCCATCGATACGTACACTGGATGGAAGAAAGCCGGAATTACCCGTGCAACTAAAGCAACTGTAAAATTCGTTGTAAAAATTGAAATAATGTTACCGATAATAAAGATTCCTAGTACTAATAACATAACCGTTTTTCGATTTACACCCGAAAAAACTAAAGGAAGCGTTGGAGCCGCAATGGCAATGGCGAGTGCAAACAGGCTAACCATTAAGCTTGCCTTCGAAACACTTACATCAAAATGATCTGATAATGCTGGAAGCAGGCCAATGTACCCCATTTCAGTATTAAGAATACCGAAAACCCCTACTGCTAATATAAAAATTAATACACTTTTTGAATTCTTCATAAAAAACACTTCAACTCCTCTTTCACTTCTCATCAATGATTTTGGTAATGTGATTATAAAATGGTATTATCAAGATAACAAATACCTATATTGAATACGTTCCTATAACAAATAAGCATACGAAGGAGAAGAGTTTTTTGGACATACGTGTATTACGCTACTTCATTGCGGTAGCAACGCAAGAAAATATATCTGCTGCTGCAAATTCATTGCATTTATCACAACCTACATTATCAAGACAATTAAACAACCTTGAAGAAGAGCTTGGAACTACTTTGTTTGTAAGAGGAAATCGAAAAATCACTTTAACAGACGAAGGTATGTTTTTATTGGAGCGAGCAAAAGAAATTGTGGATTTAGTAGAAAAAACAGAAGCTAATTTTAATCAGCAATCTGAAATTATTAGTGGAGAAATTCATATTGGAGCTGGAGAAACAGAGGCAATGCAGTTCATTGCACAAACTATAAAAAAAGTTGTTGCCCATCATCCCAGCATTAAATTTCATTTATATAGCGGCAATGCTGATGACATTACAACAAAATTAGATAGTGGTTTATTAGATTTTGGTATCGTTATTGAGCCAGCAAATAAACAAAAATATGATTACTTAAAGTTGCCAGCTACTGATGTATGGGGCGTACTTATGCGAAAAGACAGCCCCTTAGCTGAAAAAGCTTATATCCATCCAACAGACTTACTAAATAAACCTCTTATCATATCAAGACAAACCGCTGTAAGTAATGAATTATCAGGATGGCTTGGGGAGGAAATTGAAAACTTAAATGTTATAGGTACATATAATTTACTCTATAATGCATCCTTACTCGTAAAAGAAAATATAGGCTATGCATTGTGTATTGATAAGCTTATGAATACTTCTGAGGAAAGTACGCTTTGCTTCCGCCCCCTATCTCCTATGCTAGAGGCTGGATTAAATATTCTTTGGAAAAAACATCAAACATTTTCAAGTGCTGCAAAGATTTTTCTAACATATTTGCGGGAAGGTATGTAAATGTTTTTTTGCAAAAACTGCATGTTTGATAAGCGGTATAACCTTATTTTTAGGATACATCTATCTAGGAAAAAGAAAAATTTCAGTTGAATTAATTCTTATTTAAGCTTAGCTTGATAGCAATGTGGCGGTGCTATCCCCTTTATAAGCTGTTTGCGATACGAATACCGTTGATCAATATATTCAACTTAAAATACGGACTTCATACACAAAGTAAAATTTCATAAAGAAAAAGTCGATTTCTTTATCGTATAGGAAATCGACTTTTGGCTTAGTTATTGATTTAGTAATAAAAAAACATCTTGTTAAGATAACCTCGTTCACTATAGACGTTGATCTTTCTGGAAGTTTAAACGAAAATGATTTTCATCATTATATACCCCAAATTCATACCCTTGCTCTTTATAAAATTTAATAATTTCCGGAAGAGCTTGTAATGTTTGCGCCTTTTCATGCATTAAAACAACTTCTACTTCTTCTGTTGTCTGTTTCTTTACATTTTCAATAATCTGAGTTGGATTATCTTTTAATTTCCAATCATTTGAGTCTATTGTCCAATCCCAAACTTTTATTGCTGCTTCTACAATTTGATTACGAATTTCCTCACCCTTTAATCCTGGTGCAGATCCATATGGTGGACGGACTAGTTTAGGAGTTGTACCCGTAATATTATGGATAAGATCTAACGTTTCTTTCATCTCTGGTACAAATTGTCCCTTTTTGTATAGCTTATCACTATTATGTGTCATACTATGTGCACCAATATAATGTCCTTCTTTTACTGCTCGTTTTACGTTTTCCTGAAAACCTGTATTTTGTAAATTACTACCTTGCATAAAAAATGTCGAAGCAACATTTTGCTCTTTTAGTACATCTAAAAATTTCCCAGTTAATTCGCTAGGACCGTCATCAAATGTTAAATACACAACTTTTCCTACTGGCTTTCCATCAGGTCTTTTCTGTTTTGCTGGTGGTGTTTCCTTTTTCTTTTCTTGTTGTTGCGTATTAACTTGTTTACTACTTTCATTAGCTACTCCTTTCGCTGGGATAGAGTTCCATTCCCCTATTAAAAAGAATGTGAAAAAGGTCGTTGCTAAAACAACTCCTAGAGATATTATTACCTTAGTTAATCGACTTGTTTTTTTCTTACTTTGTGATTCTTTCATTATCTTTCGATCCTTTCCCTATTAATTTTCATATTCATTATTTATAAGGCTGAGCCTTTACTCGACTGAATCATTAGTTTCAACCGTATCTACAATAAATAGATTAATAGAGACGGATAAAGATAAGATGCAGATAATGTCGAAATCAGTTAAAGAATAGCCTATTGCATCCAATCTTTAGAAGAATATTTGTTTCTAATTTGAAAACTGGATATACACCCAAAATAAAAAATACTACTCTTCCTAATTAAGATTTAGAAAGAATAGTATTTTTCTATTTGCCTATTTTATTACATAATAAAATAATTAATAATGCCATCCACAATACCTTTTTGCGATTTTGTTTGGAATTCTTCTGAATTCATTCTTTTTTCATCATTCGCATTAGATGTAAACCCTAACTCAATTAGGATAGCCGGAGAAGGATTTTCTCGTAAGACAAGAAAATCACTGCCATGAACACCTCGATCTCGGCTGTCTATATTTTGATCAAAAATAGCTTCTTGTACGGTCTTAGCTAACTTTTTATCTTTCCTTTTATTAGCTCCATAATGAGTTGTTATTCCCTTTACATTTATATCCTCAAAAGCATCATGATGAATGCTAATATAAAGATCCGCTGAATGGTCTTTAGCTACTTTGACACGTGCTTGTAATTCTTCTTTTTGCTTTGTTTCTGGAAGTAAGCTAGTATCTTTTTCACGTGTCAATATAACTTTTGCATCCGTTCTTTCTTCTAATTCTTTCTTTATATTTTGTGCTACTTTTAAATTAAGATCTTTTTCAATCGTTCCAAATTTCTTTCCTTTCGTCCCTTTATCTCCTCCACCATGCCCCGGATCAATTACAATTGTTTTTCCTCTTAATCGTAAATCCTCTTGTGATATATTTTTATGCCCCTTAGCATGTATAAAACTAACTCCTGTGCCTATTATTAATATAATAAATAAAAGCAATGTCACTCTTTTTTTCATTTTAACAATCTCCTTATCAGCTTTTCATTCAGTTTCTAATGAAAATAGTAATGAATGCTGATAAAGATAAAATGCAGATAATGTCGATTTTGTTTAAAAATGATAAAAACGTGTAGAACGACAATTCTACACGTTTTTATTTAAATAGAAGAAAAATAATACTCCATCTTCTGTATTCGAAACACCATATTCCGCGCCATGCAGCTCTAATATATTCTTTGAAATGGCAAGGCCCAATCCTGTTCCACCTTTAGAGCGTTGACGAGACGTATCTCCTCGATAGAAACGATCCCATATTTTCTCTACATGTTCTGGCGCGATATGAGCCCCTTTATTTTCTACACATACTTTTATACGTTCATTTTCTTCTATTGTAGAAATAATAATATCCTCATGTTCTGGTGTGTAACGAATCGCATTCGTAATAAAGTTAGTAACCACCTGTTCTATTCGATGTGGATTTGCAACTACCTCAATTTTAGAAAGTTGTTTATGCACATGTAATTGCTTAGCTGTTATATCCGAAGCTAATTGCTCACATATATAATCAATCATCTCATCAATATGGAAAACATCCATTTCCATCTTATACGTACCAGACTCGAATTTTGCTAACTCCAGCATATCAATAATGAGCATATCCATTTTATCTACTTCTTTTGACATTGCTTTAAAGTAATACTCCTTTTTATTACTAGCAACACCATCCTCCAAAATTGAAATACAGCTCTTCATAATACTTAAAGGCGTTTTTAACTCATGTGAAACACCCGCAATAAATTCTTTACGTGTATTTTCTAATTGCTTTTCTTTCTCTATATCTTGCTGCAATTGATTAATATACGAATGCAAAGCTTTAGAAAGTGTATTAATATTTTTTGATAAATCGCCTATTTCATCCTTTGTAGTAATAGGTATCGTCTCTGAGAAATCTAAACCAGCGATTTTTTTTGTAGTATCATTTATTTGTAATAGTGGTTTGGCGATTTTATTTGAATAATAGAACGATATCAAAACGATTAAAATCAATACAAATAGAATTAAATATACATAATAATCCTTTATCATTTGCACAGCTTCATCAACTGGTTGCAATGATGTCATAGCAAATATATAATTCACCTTACCATCTGCATCTATTGTTGGTTTGATTAATAGTTTATATTTAATATCATTTTCTTCATAGTCCACTATTTCTGTAGAAGTAATATTATTTCGTTTTTGATTTAATATTAAATCAACCTGAAATTGTTTTATTCTATCTATTAACACACGATTTCCATAAATAGAGTTAGTTCCTAGAGTACCCTCCGGTAACTGCACGTTCTTAATACTTCCTGCTAAATATAACTGTGAATTCCCTTTTGAAGATGCGATTTTTGGGCCATATAACTTCTCTGACAATTGCTTGTTCTCTAGCCCAACATTCTTCTCTTTTATTGTTAACATCGCAGGGACTACTGCATCACCTTCCTGCACTCCATCGATAATAATATGATTCCCCTGTTCTAAACTATCTTTTATCCTTTGTATATCTTCTAAATTAACAAAACTATACAACGGTATCTGAATTAAACGTTCAGAAAAGGTGTTATTTCCGTTAGGATCTAACTGAATTTCTAAAGAAAAATCACTTGCATATTTTATATTCCCTACACTATCTAACGTTGTAATCCATGTCGCATTATCTTGATAGAAATTTTGTTCCAACTCTTGAATCCTTTTCACGTCATCTCCAGCTTTTATATATGCCTTTTCAAAGGATTGAATATTCGTTTTAATATCATTAACTTTTCGATTCGAATAATATTGCTTAAAAAATATGGTTTGTCCAATAAAAATAGTCACTAAAATAAGTGTGCATAATGCCGTTGTTAATATAAATAACTTTAATACAATTCCTTTTTTCATACCTGTCCCTCAAATTTATAACCAGTTCTAACAACGGTTACAATACAAGTCGCTTTTCCCCCTAATTTATGACGCAAATTACGGATATGACTATTAACAGTACGATCATCCCCAGCGAATTCATAACCCCAAATTTTAGTAATTAGTTGTTCTCTCGAAATTACAATCCCTTGATTTTGCATGAAATACGTTAATATTTCAAATTCTGTATGTGTCATACTTATGTCTTCCCCATCTACAGTTACTGTACGAGAAGGGAAATGTACATGGATACCACTACTAGTTAATGTGTCTGCAGTAGATACATTAATAGTGGAAGAATATCGGCTTTCAATTAATCGTTTTGCCCTTGCCAATAAAATAGGAGGACTATATGGTTTTGTAACATAGTCATCCGCTCCCATTTCAAATCCGAGTAAGGTATCATCTTCATCCACCCGAGCCGTTAGCATAATAATAGGTACATTAGATTTCTTACGAATTCGCCGGCAGACCGCCCAACCATCTAATTCCGGTAACATAATGTCTAAAATAATTAAATGTACCTCATGTTCTTCAAATATAGATAATGCTTCTTTCCCATCAATCGCCTCTAAGACGTTATATCCTTCGTTTAGTAGGTAATCCTTCATTATTTCACGTAAAATATCTTCATCTTCTACAATTAAAATTGTTCTTTGCATATTTCATCTTCCCCACGATTAATTTTATTTTTATGAAGAAATAGTTCATTATATATTTTAACCAATTAGAAATCTTTCACTATTTCTGTCACTACTACATGCAACATAGTTATATCAAGATAATAGCATGCTGATATAAAGATAAAATGCAGAGATAGCTGTAATTCTCCAGCGAATAATGAAACCCATCTTGAATCAAAAGATCCATACAAAAACGCCATCCTTGCTGTATATTTCTACAAACAGGATAGCGCTTTTTCATATTAAAGGTAGAATTATAAGGTAATATCAATTATACGTAATACTTGATATTTAATTGATATTAGAACTTATTACTTTATATTTATCTTCTTTTGCAACATCTATAATTGCATCAATTTTTTGTTGTTCATTATTCAGCTCATGCCCTTCGATCCAAACTTTATATCCTATTTCTCCCACTACTCCAACTTTAGTTATAACAACATCTAACTGTTTTTCTTTTTGAAAATATTCAATAGCAGTTGCCTTTGCTTTTTCTTGAGTTTTTGGAAATTCTTTGTCACTTAATGGATCTTTCGTTGTTAATGTAATGTAAGAGACAAAACCAATAATAATTAAAGTTATGGTAGAAAGTCCAACTAAAAATATTTTTTTCATTCTTCTTCATCCTTGTCTATCTTTTTTTAAAGATTAACATAACATTTATCGTTTTTCAATAAATAAATATTGTGTTTTACTATTTTTTTATTGAAAATCTCTATAACTTAGACAAATATAAAAATCATTCCTCTAACTATCCTGATCTTTATCTCAACTAATCTATTAAATAATATAGATTTATAAAAGAGTTTAATCATTATTAAAGAAATACAAAAATAAAAACCCCAATTTCTCTATATTAAAATCGAGAAATTGGGGTTTAGTTATTTAACAATAGTTTTTATTTAAAACAGATAACTAATTAATAATCCTGCTGATAATAAGAAGCCAAAAATCGTATTTGTCATCGCTGTTGATTTCATTGCGATGCGCATATACCCGGGATCCTTTGCTCCTTTTTGGAAACTTTGAATTGCAGAGATTGGCTTTTTCAAACCTAGGAACATAACTAATGCCCAAGGGCTTATATAACCCATTAATACAATCGCCGCGATCCATAAATAAGCAATGAAAAAGGCTACAGCTAGTGTTACTATGGCTTTTTCTCTCCCAAGGAGGATTACTAATGTCTTTCTTCCACCTTTAATATCTTCTTCGATATCTCGGATGTTATTCGACATGTTAATTGCACCTACTAAAATTCCAATTGGAATGGAAATCAATACACTTTCAATCGTTATCGTATTCGTTTGAATAAAGAAAGCAATAAGTACAAAACATGTCCCCATTAACAGTCCAGAAACTAATTCTCCAAATGGAGTGTACGCAATTGGTAATGGACCACCTGTATATAAGTAGCCAACCGCCATCCCAATTAAACCAATGACGACTAACCACCAGCTGCTATTCATACAAATATAAATTCCAATAAATGCTGCTACTACATACAATAAAAGCGCAACTGTTAATACATTTTTTGGCTTCAATCCATGACGGACAATTCCACCACCAATTCCAACAGAATCAGCGGTATCTAATCCACGTTTGAAATCATAATACTCATTAAATAAATTCGTTGCTATTTGCAATGCTAAACATGAAACCATCATCGCAATAAATAAAAGCCAATGAATTTCGGCAACATAAAGTGATGCCACTGTCCCTAAAATTACAGGAGAAAACGTCGCCGTTAACGTATGCGGGCGCGTCATCTTCCATATTAATTTAGCGGAACTAATTTCTTTTTCTGTCCCCATAGCTCTGTTCAATCTCCGATACGATAAACTTAACTAAATCTATACAATTCAATCAAATTTATCTCGTTCAACTAAGGGCGCAATTCCTTAGCCAGTTCTCTTATGAACTTCTCATATTTTCACATGAGCGCAGACTATATGTTTATCTCTTTAGAGATAGAGGATTTTTCCACCACCATAGGCTTGTGATGTACTCTCGTCAGTTATACGAGATAGTCGTTGAACGTTCATCTTATCCATTTTGACTTAGATGATTCGAGGCGGAAGACCCATTGTTCTAGTGTTTAGGATTTAACCTTGCACGATCTGATTGATTTTTTCTGCTTTCGCAACATTCACGCTCGCTATTTCTAGCCACGTTGTAGTTCAATCAGCTTTAGGGATTGCCCGCAGTTAACCCTCACTACTAGCCAATCACTGGACTAGCAGGGCTTACTGATATATTTAATTAACTTTCGTTATAATTGGTTAAATAAATCGTAACAGTTAGTTACCCTACATTTAAGTATAAATTACTAGCAGTATCTTTCTATCTATTTCCTGCTTCACATCTATTATATCAAAAAAAGAATTGGCGATAGAACTTTCATGCTCTTGCTTACACCATAAATTTGCATCAAAATATATTTTTTTCTACTCTGGGGTACCCCTAATACCCCAGAAGAAAAAGAAGAGTTTGAATCCTTTAACGTACAGGGCGTTCCATATATCATTGTAAAAGATCATGAAAATAACATTCAAAAATTAATTCTTGGATTCAGCACTCAATCATTAGAAGAGGCTATTTTATAATAATCATCCCAAAAAAAGAAACGAACATATATGTTCGTTTCTTTTTTATGGTGCTTAATGCTCAAGAAAACTTATAACCGCATAAGTATATAGAACGACTAGAGCAAAGGCACATATTCCCATAATTATAATCGCTAGTGCGCTTTTCTCTTGTCTAAACCCTATAATTCCAAGAATAAATGCACTCAACATTGTTACCTTAAGCATTGTAGAAAGGTTGGGAATTGAATATCCACTCAACCAGGTAGAGAAACTTACAATTACAGAAAAAGAGAACAAAGTTAGAACAATAGATAATATATTAATGTGCTTCCCATACTTCAGTTGCATTTCGCTAGCCTCTTTTCATTAGTGAATAATAGGTAGGTGAATATATTTTTATTTTATTCTAAATTTTCTTGAAAATCTACAACGAAAAGAAGAGGTTGTCCCAAAAGTCGCTGAATAGTTACTTTTAGGCAACCTCTTTTCTTTATTTTTTACTTTCCTCTAATTTAGAGATACTGGTTTCTTTTTCAGGTAACGTATCAAGAAAATCCGTTGCTCAAATTCGAACAACGGACCTTCTTTATATAAACCAATGTAAAACATCCGCAGCAATCTCTTCTGGTCTATCCCAATGCATCAAATGCCCTGTATCTGTGTAAAGCTTAGTCGTAATATCAATACGCTTCTTAAATTCCTTAATCTGCAATTCTCTTATTTCTAAATAATTATCTGGAAGATCACAATACAATAGTAAAATATCGTTTTTAATTTTATGCGATTTCAATGTCTTATACACCTTATATTGAAACTTAATTACACTTCTAGCGGTATCGCCAGTAGCATGCCATTTCACTTTATTATCTTCTTTTCGCATTAAGTCATAAACCGCACGTTCTATTAATGGTGACCACCTGCTATAAACCATTTTTTCTGATTGGATGAATGCTTCTTTATTGTCAAAAGTATATTCATCAAAATCTTTTTCATAATGAGTAATTTCTTCTTCTAATAACCGCGGTGGGCACTCTCCTTCTTTCGTACCTTTATATAGCTCCGCAAAATAATTTGCATTCATTTTACCATGATGATAACCACCATCTAACAAAACCATTTTATTCACTTTTTCTGGACATTCTGCTGCATAGTGAAGCGCAACGCTTGCTCCCCATGAATGCGCTACTATATGAAATATTTCTTTTCCTATCTGCTCAAGTAATGCTACTACCCAATTTGTTAAATGAGATGCATCGTAATCTTCATCCTTCCCAAAACTCGGTGTTTTCCCATGTCCAGGTAGATCAAACGATACAATATGATAGTGATCTTTTAAAAGTTTCGCTATTTCTATAAAACTTAATTTTGTACTTCCTAAACCATGAAAACAAATAATTTAGTGAAAAATAATTTGTACAATTACATCCGATTTACATTTGATATATCCTAATTATTAAACATAGAAAATTAAAACATAATACATAAACGAAAGGGCCAACTCCTAAGAGTTGGCCTTTTTTCTCTTATTTTAAAAATCTTCAATAGTTACGCTACCTTGATAAACAGATAGGTTTTACTTTTGTAACCCATTAATAATTGTATCTATATTCCATTTCATCATTTTCAAATACGTATCTCCATCCTCATCCGTTTTACCTAGTGAGTCTGTAAAAATTGTCCCTGCAATCGGCACGTTTGTTTCTTTTGAAACAGTTTCCATGCTACGTCGATCTACACTTGTTTCTACAAATAAAGCTGGAACTTTGTTTGTTTGAATTACACTTACAACATCTCTAATTTGATCTGGCGTACCTTGGTTCTCTGAGTTAATTTCCCAAATGTATCCCGTCTTAATGTCATACGCTTTTCCAAAGTATTTAAAAGCACCTTCACTAGAGATTAAGAAACGTTTTTCCTCAGGAATTTGATGAATTCTATTCACTGTCTCATCGTGTAACTTTTGAAGTTCTGCTACATACTTGTCGGCATTTTTAGTATAGAACTCTTTATTTTTAGGGTCTTCTTTAATTAATGCCTTTTTCACATTTTCAGCATATAAAATACCATTTTTAATATTCATCCATGCATGTGGATCTGGTTCTTTTTCTAATCCCTTAGTTTCTAAATAAATAGCCTCTACACCTTCACTTACTTTATAAACCGGTGCATCTTTTTCTGATTTGTTTGCAGTTTTCAATAGTTTTTTAAACCATGCTCCGCCCTCTTCTAGGTTTAATCCATTGTAAAACACCATATCTGCATCTGTCATTTTCATAACATCTTTTGGTAATGGATCATATTCATGCGGGTTAGCTCCAATCGGAACAAGACTATGAATCTCAACTTTATCTCCACCAATTTGCTTCACCATATCATATATAATGGAGTATGTAGTTACAATTTTTAATTTTCCATTGCCCTCTTCTTTTCCATTGGTGTTACTCGAACACGCTGTTAATGCAAATACGAAAATACAAAGTATCGATAATAAAACATTTTTGAATTTCATCTTTATCCTCCAATCAATTATGACAACTCTGCTCTATTTTTTCTAATTTTGATAGCTCTCCAAAACAAACCTTGTGACGGTGAAAAAAAGAATGCCAATGCGAACAAGAATGTTGCGACAAGAACAATTGTTGCACCTGAAGCAAGATTATAAGAGAAACTAAAATATAGCCCTACTACAGATGAAAGTGCACCAATACCTGCAGCTAAATAAATCATGACCCATAAACGATTTGTTAATAAATACGCTGTAGCCGCTGGTGTAATAAGCATAGCGACAACTAAAATAATTCCTACAGTTTGAAGTGATGCTACTGTAACCATTGTAAGTAGAATCATTAAGCCATAATGAATCCATTTGTTTGGTAATCCGTAACTTTGCGCCATCGTTGGATCAAAAGTGGATACGAGTAATTCTTTGTAAAACAACATCACAAGCCCGATAATAACCACTCCGATAATAAGTGTCATCCACATATCAGAAGAACGAACTGATAGGACATTTCCGAATAAAATATGATACAAATCAGAACTACTCTTCATAAAGGTAATTAAAATAATCCCTACGGCAAAAACAGATGTGAACATAATCCCTATCGCCATATCATGTTTAATTCTACTATTTTGACTTACAAATCCAATTCCAACTGCAGTAATAACACCAGTTAAAACCGCCCCTATGAAATAGTTCATACCGATCATATAAGAAAGTGCTACTCCAGGAAGAACGGCATGTGAGATCGCATCACCCATTAATGCCATACCTCGTAAAATAATAAAACATCCTATTACCCCACAAATCACTCCTACCATAACGGAAGTTAAAAGCGCCTTCTGCAGAAAACTGTACTGCGTTAATGCATCTATAAATTCTACAATCTTCATGATGAATGTACCTCCGCTGCATTATTAAACAATATTCCTTGATTCACATATGCTTTTGACATAACAGTTGGTTCTAATACTTGTCGTACTTCCCCGTAATGAATTAAGCTTTTATTCAGTAATAGTAATTTATCAAAATAGGACTCTGCTTTACTTAAATCGTGATGTACAACAACAATCGTTTTCCCTTCTATACGTAGCTCTCTAAGAATTTTGATAATTGTCTCTTCACTTGTTACATCAATTCCAACAAACGGTTCATCTAAGAAGAAGATTTCCGCCTTTTGCGCTAACGCTCTCGCTAAAAAGACACGTTGTTGTTGTCCACCTGAAAGCTCACCAATTTGACGATTTTTAAACTCTTCCATTCCGACCTTTTTTAAACATTCAAACGCCCAATCCCGATGCTCTTTCTTCGGCCTTTTCATCATCCCTAAAGATGGATACGTTCCAATTAGTACGACATCTATTACTGTGATCGGGAAATCCCAATCTATATCACTTCTTTGCGGTACATATGCAACATGTTTTCTAGCGCTTCGAATATCCTCTCCAAGAATCCGAACATATCCCTTATCACTTGGGATTAAATCTAAAACAGCTTTCATTAAAGTAGATTTCCCCGCACCGTTTGGACCGATAATTCCAACGAGTTTTCCTTTTTCAATTTCAAAAGAAACGTTTTGAACTACTTGATTCCCTTGATAGGATACAAACAAATCTTTGACGATTATAGCCTCACTCATTTTTTGTGTATTCCCCCTTCTTTTTTTCGTTAATGTAATTATTTTGCACAAAGGCAACTTTCGGACAAAAAAATATAATATGAATTTACATTCATACCTAATTTTCCCTGGGGAAACTTTTTTACATGAGTCAAATTATATAAGCCTAATACAAATTTGTAAACTACTTTTTACTAATTTATGAATATACAATAAAAATCATTATCACTGTGAAACAAAATATATGATCCATTCTATGCTCTTTTGGAAAGGATATTACTGTGAAAAATTAGCACTATAGTATATAAACGAAAGAGCCTACTCGTATGAGTTGGCTCTTTCTCTTTGAGAATATCCAATACGCTTTACAGCAAAAAACTATGATTAAGGTCAAATCACTTCCAAACAACACCTCGCCGCTCGTATTCCATTCTATATTCAACAGCAGCTGCAATTTTGGGACTTGCGAACCTTTCCGTAATCCAGAGACCTAAGTCAACTCCTGAAGTAACTCCTCTTGCGGTAATAACATTCCCTTGATCCACAATTCTGTAAGGAAGAAGTTCTGCTCCATATTCACTAATTTCACTCTGCGCCAAATGATGCATTGTGGCCTTTTTACCATTCAATATACCGGATGCAGCTAGTAACATACCTCCAGTACAAACTCCCGCAACAATCGTTCCTTCATTGTGCATCTCTCTAATCATTTTAGTCAAAGTACCACGCTCTGCTTGCTTTCTTGCCCCATGTTCTGCTTTATGATTCCAGCCACCACCAGGTACAATTAACAAATCTGGACGATTATCCATTCGTAAAAAATCATGTAGTTTAACCGTAACTCCAAACGAAGTAGTAACCTCTTGCTTTGGTTCACTAGAAACTAATTCAACCGTAAACGGAGCCCCTTCTTCTATCGCTCTTTTCAATACCTCAAAAGGTGCAAAGGAGACAAGCTCTCCGAATCCGTCAAACAATACAATTTGTATTTTCATTTTTAGAACACCTCATATGCTTTGTTTTATAAATCCCAAAAGAGAAGAAATGTTATCTACAAATTAAAACAATGAAGACAACCTTTCTCCCCTTACTCTATAAACTTTCAAATGTTCCTCTAATTCTCTCCCGTCACCAAATAGACTCATCGTCTTTTTAACGAAGTTCCAATTTAAACTACCGGATAACCATAGCAACGAAGAAAGTCTTTTATAATCATTTGAAGTTAAAATGTTATTAGCTTTATACCCTTCTAAAAATGCTCTAGCAACTTCCGGACATACTTTATGCGACTGTATTCCTTTCGTTCGAGAGTACCATTTTATTAAAAAGGCTAACCCTTCAATACGGTCAACATAACTAATAGATTCAAAATCTACAATTCCTTTTACCTGTTGACTTGAGCCCCATAAAACATTCAAAGGATTTAAGTCTGTTTGTACAATAAACTCTAATTCACTCGTATATGCGCAGTCTATATGATATTTAGCAAGATCTATATACTCCCGCAATTCCTTACATGCGCTTGTCTTGCTTTCTAGCATATTAATAAACTCAACATACCCATCCAAATGAGATTTCTTCTGAAAAATCGCGCTTTGAAATGCACTAGAAATATCATGAACCTTTCTTGCTTCCTTTCCAAATGCTTCTGCGATAGCTTCCGTACAGAGTGTAATATGTTCTCCTTCAATCCAATTAGACAATATAAATCGGTATTGTTCATCATTCCAAGCGACTAATGTAAATGACTCCCCTGACCTATTTTTATTAATTTGCATAAAAAGGACTCCATGCTCGCGTAAATAATACGTAAAACGTACTTGCTCTATCAGTTGTTCGTTTGATAACGCCCCAAAAGCTGGATTGATTGTTCGCTTGCTATTGATAAACCGTGCGGAATATCGCTTTCCATTCACCATAATTTTATAGTGTAAATCTGTATTCCAGCTATTTTTATGTAGCTCTTCTTCCACTGCTAGTGAATGAATTTCTTTAAAATAATTTATTAATACGTCTTTTATTATGTGTTTCACCCTTTTTTCCTTTCATGTGAAAAAATTTTTATTACACGCTATTTTTTATGATTACTATCTCGATTACTCTAAAAACCAAAATTTTATTCATTGTTAATTACCAATAGTGTTTTTTTCTATATATAAATTTAATAGAGACAGACTACCATTCTAACTATATCATTCTTACATAATATTCTGCATTCGTTGAGATAGTTGTTGTAAACCAATGCAGTAGTGACTATGTATAGAAAAAGAGCCAATCCCCTATACAATAGAAAATTGGCTCTTTCCTTTATTTACTCCCCTGTTTCAGAAAATCGTTTTATACGTTCCCCAATTTCATCGCGAACACGTTGAAATTCAGACCATTCTTTTCCTGCTGGATCATCAAATCCCCAGTGAACACGATTCACATGCGGAGGTGTCGAAGGACAAACAGAATCCGCATGACTACAAAGGGTAACAACTAAATCAGCACTATTTAAAATGTTTGCATCAATCATATCTGATGTTTGATTCGTTATGTCGATATTTACTTCTTTCATCGCTTTAATAGCATTTGGATTTACTCCGTGTGCTTCGATTCCTGCAGAATATACATTCCACTTATCTCCTAAATATTGTTTGCCCCATGCTTCTGCCATTTGGCTTCGGCATGAATTTCCTGTGCATAAGAAATAGATTGTCTTTTTGTTTTCCATGTTGTTTTCCGCCTTTGTTTTAAATTATACTGGTTGATCATTAAAATATTTACGCTTAAACCAAAAAGCGACGTTTACAAGTGCAATCATTACAGGTACTTCAACTAACGGTCCGATAACAGCTGCAAATGCTGCGCCTGAATGAATACCAAACACACCGACAGCCACAGCAATCGCTAACTCAAAGTTATTACTACCTGCTGTAAATGCTAACGTTGTAGTCACCGGGTAGTTTGCACCAATTTTTCTTCCCATAAAGAAAGAAACAAAAAACATCACAATAAAATAAATCAATAAAGGTATCGCTATGCGTACTACATCTAATGGTACGCTAACAATCATTTCCCCTTTTAAAGAGAACATAACGATGATTGTAAATAGTAATGCAAGTAATGTAAGTGGACTAATCTTAGGTATAAACACCTTTTCATACCACTGTCTTCCTTTTAACTTAACGAGTACAAAACGTGTCAACATACCTGCTATAAAAGGAATTCCCAAATAGATAAATACTGATTTCGCTACTTCTACCATTGTAATATCGACAGTAGCCCCTTCAATTCCTAACCATCCTGGAATTACTGTTACAAACACGTATGCATAAACGGAGAAGAATAACATCTGGAATACCGAGTTAAAAGCTACTAAACCTGCCGCATACTCTTTATCCCCATCAGCAAGGTCGTTCCAAACAATTACCATTGCAATACAACGTGCTAAACCGATCATAATGAGCCCGACCATGTATTCTGGCTTATCTGGAAGAAAAATAATTGCTAAAACAAACATAAGTACAGGTCCAATAATCCAGTTTTGTACTAAAGATAAAACCAATACTTTTACATCTTTAAATACTCGGCCCATTTCCTCGTAGCGAACTTTCGCCAACGGTGGATACATCATGACAATTAAACCAACAGCGAGCGGGATGGACGTCGTTCCAACTTGTAATGTATTCAGGCCGTCTACTACACTAGGAAACACAAACCCTAAACCAATCCCAACAGCCATAGCTAGAAAAATCCATAGTGTTAAATATCGATCTAGAAAAGATAAACGTTTCATTTTAGTTTCCATCTCCTATTAACAACAAGAATTTTTTTCTACTACGTTAGAAGTCGTGCAACAAGATGGATCTTCAACTTTATGAACATCGCTATGTGCTTTTGTATAAAAGAATTCCCACTCGTTTCCATCAGGATCCGTTACCCAAAACTTATCTTGAACCGCATAGCAACAAGTCGTATCCATCTCATCACGTGCAAAGAACCCTTCTTTTTCTAATCTTTCTTTATGAAATGTAATTTCTTCAGCTGTATCCACTTGGAAACCAAAATGATTTACCTGATTTCCCTTCACTTCATCTCGTACGTTTAGCGTAAAATTAAGCCCTGGATTCTCTAATAAAAATTTTGCATAATCCATTTTCACCTTAACTGGTGACACACCAAATACCTTTTCGTAAAATTCAATAGACTTCTCTAAATTCGTAACATTTATACCAACGTGAACATATCTCATAGCTTATTCCTCCTCTTTACATGTTATTAATCAATTTTTTTTGATTAATAGTACAAAATTTTAACAGCAGCTACCTTTGCCTGTTTTTCTAAAGATACAACATAATTCTTCTGATAATAAATTATTTACTTCCGCATCATTTAAATCATAATAACTCCACGTACCCTTTGTTTCTTTTACAATTAAACCTGCATCTAATAAGATTTTCAAATGATACGACAACTTAGATTGCGTCATTTCGAAAACCTCTGTTAGATCACACACACAAGTCTGGCCGCGCTGGCAAAGTTCATACATAATCTCTAAACGTTTCTGATCAGCCAACGCTTTAAATTTCTTCTCATAGAGCTGAAAATCTTGTGCCACTGTAGTTCACTCTCCTTTCATCAACTTTTTTTGATATTTATAGTATATACGCAGTTTAGTTCTTTATGCAACTGATTAATCGATTTTTTTTGATTAATATAACCTTCTTTTCTTTCCCATAATTGTACAAGTCCATAACAATTCACTTCGATAATGAAAGAAGAAAAATGAACCTAACACCGGTCCAGATACAGCACCGATATTATTCGCTGTAACAAAAGTGGCAAAGACGACCCTTCTATCCTTTTCTGGTACTATATCAGCTATCATTGCAGAACTTGCTGGACTGTATATTGCCCCACTAATTCCAATACCGATATAGGCTAAATAGTTAATCCAATGCGAATGAGATAAGGAAAAAACTGCAAACATTGCTACTTGTATGATTGTGCCTAATAGCATGACAGGGCGGCGTCCTAATCGATCAGCTAAATATCCACCTAACAAATTACCGATTATGCCTACAAGAGGTATAATTGCCATTAAAATTCCGCCAATAGTTTTGCCAAAAGCATCGCTATAGTATATGGCCATAAACGGAAAATACATCCAAAACAATGTATTGAACATAGTCTCGCCAATCAATCTAGTTTTTAAATTCCGGTCCCATGATAACCATTTCAACGTGATACATCCCCTATTTTAACTTGTCAAATATTCACTATACATTCTATAAACTTTCAGTCCAAGGAAAATATAATAACATAAAGTGAATTTATTTTACAAATTAATATAGGAATCTAAACTTCGTGCGCGAGAAAACCTGTTTCATGTCCAGCTATATTATGCTGCAGTTGGAAACTAGCACTCCTACCAATAAGCTCAACGTTCTTAATGCGTAAAACTCTTGGTTATCAAACTCCGGATAGATAAAACAGGCATAGTCCATATGCATTGATAATGGGCCAATGGAGTCTTTTAGGGAACTATTAAGTGCGAGAAATATTACTTACATAAATACGATACGTTTGAGGAAATAAATCAAGCGATATACGAGTACATTCAGTTTTATTATTATGACATTCCAAAAACGACTAAACGGCCTCATCCCCATGGAATATAGAACTAAAGCCGCTTAGGGTATTTTATTAATTCCCCTGTCTACTTGACAGGGGGGCTGTTCAGAATTGACTCTTCCTCTACTTACTAATACAGATAGATTTTCTCCTCTTTTTTTATAAACTCTCAAATGTTCTACTAATTCTCTCTCGTCACCTAATAGACGCATCGTCTTTTTAACAAAATTCCAATTTAAACTGCCGGATAACCATAGTAACGAAGAAAGTCTTTTATAATTATTTGAAGTTAAAATGTTACTAGCTTTATACCCTTCTAAAAATGCTCTAGCAACTTCCGAACATACTACATGTGACTCTATTCCTTTCGTTCGAGAGTACCATTTTATTAAAAAGGCTAGTCCTTCAATACGATCAACATATCCAATCGATTCAAAATCTATAATTCCTTTTACACATTGATTTGAATCCCATATGACATTTAAAGGATTTAAATCTGTTTGTACAATAAACTCCAAACCATTCGTATGTGCGCATTCTAAATGATACTTAGCTAGATCCATATACCTCTGCAATCCCTTACATGTACCACCCTTATTTTCTAACAACTTTATAAACTCACCATATCCATCTAAATGAGATTTCTTTTGAAAAATCGAGCTTTGAAATGTACTAGAAATATCATGTATCTTTCTTGCTTCCTTTCCAAAGGCTTCTGCGATAGTTTCTGTACAATGAGTAATATGTTCCCCTTCAATCCAAGTAGACAATACAAACCGGTACTGTTCCTCATTCCAAGTGACTAATGTAAATGAATCTCCCGCCCTATTCTCCTTAATCTGCATAAATGGTATTCCATGCTCTCGTAAATAATACGTAAACCGTACTTGCTCTTTCAATTGTTCATTTGATAACGTCCCAAAGGCCGGATTGATTGTTCGATTGCTATTCATAAACCGTGCAGAATACCGATTTCCATTCACCATGATTTTATAGTGTAGATCTGTATGCCAACTGTCCTTATGTAATTCTTCTTCCAGTACTAATGAATGAATTTCTTTAAAATAATTCATTAATACATCTTTTATTATGTGTTTCACACTATTTTCCTTCCATGTAAAAATCTTTGGTGAGAGGTTTGTAAAGTACATCTAATTTACTCAAATGGATGCCATTTACTTAAATGTACTATACCATTCTCCTCTTTTTTCTCCCTCAATCTAACGAAATCTATTATTTTTTAATTCTACACCAAGACCTTCAACTCTTCCTCATATTCTGTAAGTGCCTCATCTAAAATTGCTAATCCATCATCAATCTGATCTTTGTTTATAGAAAGCGGTGGAATCATTCGAATTACTTCACTTGAATTTCCACAGAAGTAAAATAGTACACCTTTTTTTAATGCGATGTCTAATATTTTAAATAATCCCTCACCATTAGGTGTACCTGTTTCAGGGCTAATAATTTCAATTCCAATCATTAACCCAACAGCTCGTATACTTCCAATAACAGAATGTTTTTGTTTTAAGTTATACAATTTCCGAACTGCGTAAGCACCCATTTCTTTCGCATTTTCAACCAACCGTTCTTCTTTCATTACCTCAAGAGTTGCCAGTGCCGCTGCACATGCAATTGGATTCCCTCCGAAAGTTGTACCATGTGTTCCTAATGGCCACTGCTGCATCAACTCTTTTGACGCAACCGTTGCACTAAGAGGTAATCCTGATGCAATTCCTTTTGCGATTGCCATAATATCTGGTGTTACTCCAAATGTTTGTGCTGCAAACCATTCACCTGTACGACCAAATCCTGTTTGTACTTCATCAAAGATTAATAGAATTCCATGCTGATTACAAATTTCACGAACTTTCTTTAGCCATCCAGCTGGTGGAACAATATATCCCCCTTCCCCTAGCACAGGCTCTACAATTACACATGCAACCTCTTCTGGTGTAACTTGATGATTAAACAGAGTTTCAAAATCTCTTTCTAGTTTTTCAACACAGTGTTCCTCAGGATCAATCCCTTCCGGACAACCTTTAATATTTGCATATGGAATTTGATACGTTAGCCCATTAGGTTGCAAAAACTTACGATATTTACTTTTGGAAGTTGTTACACTTAATGCCCCCATTGATCGCCCATGGAAACACCCTAAAAAAGAAATAACATATGGTCTTTTCGTCACATATTTTGCTAACTTAATCGCCCCTTCAATCGCTTCTGTGCCACTATTTGCAAAAAAGAAACAATCTAATTTAGGAGGCAATACCTTCCCAAGTTCTTCCGCAAGACATAAAATTGACTCATACATGATAACTCCAGATGGGCCGTGAGTCAGACACTCTGCACTATCCTTAATTGCTTGTACGACCTTTGGGTGACGATGTCCAACATTGGTCGTTGCAATACCTGATGTAAAATCAAGGTATTTCCTCCCATCTAGCCCAAAATAGTAACATCCTTCTTCTTTCACGACCGGTAAATTCGGATGGTCTTTTGCCATACTTGGTGCTAGTAATTGTGGCATTCTTTCAATTAAATGATTCCAATTTGTAGTCATTTGAACTCCTCCTTATCATTGTGCATCAGTTTCCCATTGCATATAAAAATCATTGATTCATCTGTTTATGCATCTACATCTACATCTGCATTTGTATGCTGTTCTTTCCACTCTTCATACTTTTCAAATTCTGGTGACGTTAAATACGAAATGATGAAAATTGATAAAACACTACATGCCATCCCATATAAGATTGGATCTGTAGCCGAAAGACCTTGTACAATTAAACCAACTATCGTGACAATTGCACTTAAAATAATAGAGTAAAATGCCGCTTTGTCTGTTACGCGTTTCCAAAACAGCCCTAAAATTATCGGAAAGAATACCGATCCAGATAATATTGCATATGCAACATCTAACGCTACAATAACATCCTGAATCCAGACAGCACTAACCATTACGAATATTCCGATAATTAACGTTAAAATTCTTGAAGTTCTAATTACATCCTTTTCACTCATATTCTTAGATGTAGTACTTTTTATTATGTCGTTTACAATTAATGTTGAAGACGCTAATAGTGTTGCAGATGCAGTTGACATAAGAGCTGAAACAACACTTGCAATGACAATCCCTAATAAGCCTACTGGTAAAATTGTAATGGCCATTGTTATAAACGCACTTTGTGGATCACTTAAATTCGGAAAAACTACAGCAGCGCACATGCCAATTATACTGATTGCAACAGCATATAAAAGACAGTATACCCCTGCGCCAATTGTACCTTTTTTCGCAATCCCTGCAGTCTTGGCAGTAAAAATCCGCTGCCATATATCTTGGCCGATTAGTACCCCTAAACAATATAAGAGAAAGTACGAGAAAATTTTATCTCCACCAATGTTGGCTATTTCAAAATAACTATGTGGTAATTTTTCTTGAAGAGCAGACCAACCTCCAGCCTTATCTAAACTAAGAGGTAACATAATTGCAAATACTCCAATTGTCATTACAATAAACTGAAATATATCGGTCATCGTTACAGACCACATGCCCCCCAGTAATGTATACATAACAACTACACTACCGCCTAATAACATACAAAGTTTAATATCCCATCCTAGTAGTACATTTAATATAGTCCCCATTCCAATTACTTGCGTTACAGTAATCATCGTTACATATATAAATGTAATCAATGAAGTAATCACTCTTGTTTGTGAATTAAAACGTAATCCTAACAGTTCACTGATTGTAATTATTTTAAATCTTGATACTTTTTTCACTAAAAATATTCCTAATAGAATAATTCCGATTCCAATCATAACAACGAGCCATATCCCTGAAATACCAAATTCATATCCTAATCTTGCAGTTCCAATTGTAGATGCCCCACCAAGAATTACTGCGGCTAAACAGGCTAGATACATCACTAAACCTAAACTACGACCAGCAACCATAAAATCTTCAGATGTTTTTGCTTTCCTTGCCCCTATAAAACCAATACCAATAATAATTATAAAATAACCAGCCATTAGTAATATATCTACTGTATTCATAACATCCTCCTTTTCAATACATACTATTTTAGCCTTACTAAATTACGTCTTTTTTGCATCGCTACAAGAGTAATCATTTCATATGCAATACTTGATGCTGCAATTGCTGTAATTTCTCCACTATCATACGCAGGTAACACTTCGACTAAGTCAAATCCAGCAATATGTAATCCATCTAATCCTTGCATAAGTTCCACTGCTTCAATCGTTGTAGGTCCACCAATTTCAGGCGTTCCCGTTCCGGGTGCGTATGCAGGATCTATAAAATCAATATCAAATGAAACGAAAGTTACTGCATCCTTTACTCGTTCATGAATTCTCCGTAACACTTCTGTATATCCAATTTTCCGCACTTCTCTCATTGGAATAACTTCAAAACCTAACTCTCTTGCATCCTCTATATCATTTGGTCCATACAAAGGACCACGCATTCCTACTTGAATAGAATGATCGACATTAATAAGCCCTTCTTCAACCGCCCGTCGAAATGGAGTTCCATGCATATATTTTTCTCCATAGTAATGATCCCATGTATCACTATGCGAATCAAAATGAACAAGAGCTATAGGGCCAAATTGCTTTGCGAATGCTCTTAAATTTCCTAATGAAATAGAATGATCCCCGCCTAATATAATAGGTACAATCCTTTTTTCTAATAAAGGTGCTAAACCTTCTACGATGTTGTCATATGTACGATGAATATTACCAGGTACAATATCTAAATCTCCATAGTCTACCCCTGAACAATAATCAAAAATATCAATTGCTTGATCTGGATTATATGGACGTAATAAACTTGAAAAATTCCGAATATGATTCGGTCCTAAACGCGCTCCCACACGATACGACTGTGCAGTATCAAAAGGAATCCCTAGCACTGCAAAATCTACATTTTCAGTAGTATTTTTTTGTTCTAGTCTCATAAACGTTTTCACTCCACAAAAACGAGGTGACATAGCAGAATCCTTAGGTTTATACATCTTCTCACTCCTACCATTTATTTTTCTACAACTTTAAATAAAATAAATCTTACATTAGAGTATTCTTTGCCTCATACTCACTCATAAAGGTTGACTTATCAATTTATCCCCTACTTATTTTTCTTGTGCTAAATCTTAAAGTATTGAAAATAAGTATTTATATATAAGGCAATATTCTCTCCTCCTTTGTATTGTTTATTAATGCAAATATCATGCCAATTTAGAAAAAAAGAAGAAGATGGACAAAAATGTTTCATCCATCTTCTCACCATTCATAACTTCAATTTATCTTATACTTCTTCAATTTTCTTACTACAGAGGGCTGACTTATCGCTAAATTCTCTGCTATTTTCACAGTCGTTTTATATTTTCTCTTAGCATCAAATAATACTTGCTTCTCTACCATTTCTAGTATTTCTGTAAGAGTTTGAGACGACTTTTTAACGAATTCATCACCACTCTTAGATTTATAGTAATCTGGTATATTTTCAATCGTAATAAGCTTTGAATGTGATGTAATCACGAGCCGTTCTATTATATTCATTAATTCTCTTACATTTCCTTTCCACTTTTGCTGTAATAAAATTTGTATGACCGCCTGATCCAATTCCCTCTCCCTTTTATATTGAGTACAAAATTTATTCAAAAATAAATAAATCAAATTCATAATATCTTGAGGTCGTTCACGTAATGGAGGAATCAAAATTGGTACAACGTATAAACGAAAATATAAATCTTGTCTAAATTTTTTATTCTCTACCAGCTTTTCTAAATCGCGATTTGTTGCGACAATAAGACGAAAATCTGCATTCTTCAGCTTTGTTCCACCAACTCGATAAAATTGTCTTTCTTCAATTAGCTTAAGAAGTTTTACTTGTTGTTCAAGTGAAAGCTCTCCTACTTCATCAAGAAACAAAGTTCCCCCATGAGCAAGTTCTGCAAATCCGGGTTTCCCATTTTTTTTCGCCCCTGTAAAAGAGCCAGCTTCATACCCAAAGAATTCAGCCTCAAATAAAGACTCAGGTATAGCAGCACAATTGACTTCAATAAAAGGTCCATATGTTCTTGGACTTTTATCATGAATATAACGAGCAATAGCTGTTTTTCCTACTCCTGATTCTCCAAGTAGAACTGTATTTACATCCACCTCTGCAACTTGATGTATTGTCTCCATTGCTTTATACATAGCAGGATCATCAGCAATTAACCCTACTGATGTAATTTTTTCACGCAGTGCAAGTTGAGCTTCCTCTTTCACACGTTCCAGTTCCTCTTGCATATGATCTAAATATTTCTGAATTTCTATCAAATCCGAAACATCATAAGAGTAGCTTACAACTCGATATACTTCACCTTCCTCATCCAATAGGGGTACTCCTGTTACTAGCAATTTATTTCCTGTCTTTGTAAGCTGAACAACTGTGATTTTCTCTTTTTTTTGTATGATTAACGGTGTCACAATCGGAGTAATAATACCTGTTCGTTCCAATTCATAAATAGAAGCACCGATTAAACTTTCATACTTAATTCCATATCTATCAGCGGTAAATTGTGTCGCTTTTAGAATCGTCCCATTTACATCTGTTACGATTAAATCATCCATTAAAGATTCCAATATCGTCTCTGTTTCAGAAATAAATTCTGTATATAACAATTTTTCACCACCATTCAAAATAAAGAAAATTCAGTCTATTTATTAATGAATATTTTATTTGATTTTGTATAGAAATGTAAAGCATAAGTTTTCTCATATTATTTTTCTTGCTCTTGATACAACAAAAAAACCTCCCATTTTCAATTTATCTCCCACCTACTCACTAGGCTGTGACCCTTCAAGTTCCTTGAGGAAGGAGTCTTATTAGCTAAATCGAGGCGAAAAATAGTGAGCTAAAGCATAGACACGGGTATGATGTGGCATCTTCCTCGGGTATGATTGGTATGCAAATACAAGGGGCGATGGTCATATTCGCAGTTAATTTAAAACGAATCATGACCTTAATGAAAGAAACAAGGTAAAAAAGCATAAGAAAAAGGCGACTTTCCGTTCAAGTTTGAACGAAAAGTCACCTTTTTGCATTGTACATATGTTTTACGAAAGGAAAAACGTAAGTTTTTCCTTTCGTAAAACCCGCTCCTTTTAATCATCTATCCCTGATTCCTCTGCGCCTCTCTAAACTCTTCTTTAACCTTCTCTAACAACCCTTCTTCCGTAATTAATCGATAGGCTGTATTCGCTAGTGCTTTTGCGGATGTAATTAGCGCTTTATCTCCTAATTCTGAACGTGCTGCTTCTCTAAATTCATTCGTATGCGCAATTAAGTCATCTGGTCCGATTTTAATGTACGGATGAATTGTCGGTACGACTTGGCTTACGTTTCCTGCATCTGTTGAGCCAATTCCTACTCTTTCTTTACGGTTTACGTCTTCACCTAATAGTTCTAGTTCATCGGCTACGACGTCATTAAATGTTTTTGTCACGAGCAATTCATCAATTTCATTTTGGAATTGATGAATTTTTACTTTTGTGCCTGTTGCTAACGCTGCTCCTTGTGCGATGTTTTTTACTTTCTCTGTTACTTCCGCACATCTTTTTCGCGTTGCTGCTCGGATGAAGAACCTTGCTGCGGCGTAGTCAGGAATAATATTCGGTGCTTTCCCGCCTTCAGTAATAACTCCGTGAATTTTCACATCTGACGGAAGTTGTTGGCGAAGTGCATTAATACTGTTATACAGCTGGATAATCGCATCTAATGCGTTAATTCCTTCTTCTGGTGAAGCTGCTGCGTGAGCTGTTTTTCCGTAAAAATGAAAATCAAGTGGATCGACCGCTAGTGATGGGCTCGTTGGAGCTGTTTTTCCGCTCGGATGAATCATAAGCGCCGCATCAATATTTTTAAATAAGCCAGCTTTCACATAACTCGATTTTGCGCTACCATTTGGCCCGCCTTCTTCTGCCGGTGTTCCGAACACGACAACTTCTCCGCCAATTTCTTCCAGCGTTTCTGATAATGCGATCGCTGCTGCAACGCTAATTGTACCAATTAAATTGTGACCACACGCATGACCGAGTCCTGGTAAAGCGTCATACTCCGCTAAAAATGCGATAACTGGTCCTTGTTTCCCTGAACTTTTTCGTGCGATAAATCCTGTTTCATGCCCAGCTATATTGTGCTGCAACTGAAATCCTGCGCTTCCTAACAACAAACTTAACGTTCTTGATGCGTAAAATTCTTGGTTACCAATCTCCGGATTCGCATGAATATTATGACTTGTTTCTATGTACTTTTCCTTATTTCTTTCTATACTCTCTTCAATTGTTTTTCTTTGTGACGTTACTCCTGTCGCTCCCATTTTTCTTCCCCCTTATATTTTCACGTAAAAAAGCCTCTTTCTAAAAGATAGAAAGAGGCTTCTGTATATACAGTCAAAATGAGCTTCTTTCTTATCTTTCAAGTTACCTTGCTGGAATTGGCACAGTATTCATAAAGAATCCGCTGCCGAGGTGTCATAGGGCCAGTCCCTCAACCTCTCGTGATAAGAATTTTCATAAAATTATATTAAATTATTTTCATTCTAAGTTCATTCCAGGCAAAAGTCAAGGAATTCCTATCTGAATTTACCGAATATCTAAAAACCCTTTTAATACGCCAATTGTTTCAGGTGCTTGTAATCTTGCACATATGTACGGAAATTCCATACTACCTTCAAACATCATTTGAGATGTAAGAGGTGCTCCTGCCCAAAAGATTTCATCATCGATTACGATAAACGGGAATGCTTTATTTTGTCTTTGTAACTTTACATTTTTTAACGGAACTGGTCCATCACTATACACTGTTATTTGCGCATTTGTACGCATTAACGCTTGCCATACTCGCTTATCCACTTGCTTTGTACTTGGAAGTGAAATAATAATTTTTCGTTTTGCGGCTAAAATATCTTTCAATAACCCTTTCGGCTCTTCAAGATTCATTTCCATAAACCAGCGTAAACGTTTCGAAATTTTCCGCTCCCACAATTGTCTTGATGTCGTGCGATCATATACATCTCCGTGACGTTCTATATGAGCTGTTAATTGTGATAACGCTTGTTTCCTCGAAAGGTTTTTACGCATATAATGGCAATCTGATAATTGAATGAACTTCCCCCTCGCCCTTGTCACTGCTACATTGACGAGGCGATGGTTTTTATGATCAAAGAATAACACGCCAGGGCGTTCTTGCGGATAACTATCTACCGTATCAAAGATCATCATATCTCTTTCAGACCCTTGAAACTTATGAACTGTCGCCGCTAAAACTGGTATGTTTTGATATTTCGTTTTCTGCAACATTTCTCTAATGCACGTTGATAAAAAGCGGGACTGTGCCCTGTAAGGCGTAACTACACCGATAGATTGAACACCGTCTAACAATCCAATTAACATCATTTGCATCGCTACTAAACCAGACATAATATTAAAACGAGAACCGGAAGCGGCGTCTTTTAAAGAAAAGGCTCCCATTAAGCTCGTATCAAATAAAACACTCGCCTCATTTGCGAACGGTTGCAGTTTCGCAAGTTCTTTACGCTCTGAAACAGATGGATGATCGTATACTCTATTTTTATAAATAAATGAATTCGTAAACTTCGATATATCCGTATGCATACGTCTTTGCTCCTGCAGCATAAAAAGGTTGGGATGTGCTTCTGATTTATTTACAGAATCAACAATCCCTGCATGGTAAAACATATCTTCGCCAAGCCATTTGCGAACGAGTTCATGGTTCGCCATCGCAATTGGAGGTAATTGTAAAAAGTCCCCACAAACGACAATACGTTTTCCAAGTGAAGCAGCTAATGCAATTTGCGGCACATATGCCATACTCACTTCATCTACGACAACTAAATCAAATGTACGCTCATAAATAAGTGAATCAATGGCACATTTTGATAAAGTCGCACCGATTACTTTCGCATTTTCAATGTATTCTTTTTCTACTTCTTTAATTTTCGCTTTTTGCTTTCGAAGATCACTTTCAATCTCTTGTATACGCTTCTTATCAGCAGAAGTCGCTTTATATGATAAAATCTTTTCACGAAGATCTTGTCGTGTCTCTTCTAAATAGAGTCTTTCTTCTCCCCAAGATCCGTTCGTCGTTTCAACTAACTTCGACGCAAGTAACGTTTCATGATTTCGTATATGTTCATGTTGACTATAACCGTAACGAACAATTTCACCAGGCGTCCATTTCTTCTTCTTCTCAATTTGCTTCGTTACTTCACTCATTAATACGTCTACTGCCGCATTACTATGAGCTAGCACAAGTACCGATTTTCCTTTTTGATAATGAGCAGAAATAATACGCGATAAATTGTAAGACTTCCCTGTTCCCGGTGGTCCCCACACGTACGTTGTCGGATTGTAAAATGAACGATACGCCAATTCATTTTTCGTATTTTTCATCTTTTCAATATGTTTCGGACTGCTAGTCCCATCAACAAGACGCTTTATACGATTACGTTTTAGCTTATCTTTATGTGCCTCTTTCAATCGCTCTTGTAGTTGCTCTAAAAGCTGCCACGGTTCACTATATAACACAGCTTCTCTTATTTCACCTTGTATATAATCATTTAACTTCAATTCGATTTCTAATCCATGTACAGATAATACTTCCCCCGTCGCTTCCTCACCATCGAATTCAATTCGAATCGGTGAACCTTCAGGTAAACTCACTTCCGAAATAAGCTGAAATACGTATACTGTACTTTCATAATCTGTATATAAAAAACGACCGTTCATGATAGAGATTTTACTACCACCTATCGTTTTCCAATGTTTAATTTCATATGCTAACGCATAATGCCACTCTTTCATCGTTTCCGATAATGAAGGAGTTTGAGTAGGTGTATTCATCGTATAATCTCCTTCCTTCTCCCCAAACATACTTTCTCACTATACCATATAACAAGCTAAAATTTGTAAGGTTTTTATCTTGCTTATTTTCTTAATTTTCAATAATATATTGTATATAATTTTCAGAAAGAAGGAAGGAATCTACATGCCAGTTAGAAGAATCGAACACGTTGGACTTATGGTTACAAACTTAGAAACATCTATCTCATTTTATGAAGAAGTAGTCGGCTTACAACTCATTAAACGTATGGGACATCCAAATCCAGACTTAAAACTCGCTTTTTTAGGTGTGGAAGAATCGAAAGAAACGATACTTGAACTAATTGAAGGTTACAACTCTTCCCTTCCGGCAGAAGGAAAAGTACATCACATTTGCTTTAAAGTGGATTCATTAGAAGATGAAATCAAAAGGATACAAAAACATGGAGTAACGTTTTTACTAGGAGAAGAAATCGAAACATTACCAGATGGAACACGTTACATATTCTTCGCTGGCCCTGATGGGGAATGGATTGAGTTTTTTGAGACGGAGAGATAAAGTAACACTTTAATCAGGTGGGTGTCCATTCCTCCTTTTTTATCCCACACCAATCGGGCTTTTACGGGCAGCAGGGCTCCCACCTAACTTCTTTGCTCCAGCTGAATTTTGAGGTGGGAGTTTTATTGCCCACAAATAGCGGGATAAAAGTAACTGCCGTATTTGTTGGAAGAATCCTATTAAGTATTATCTTTTTCATAAACGGAATGGCTTTAGGACTGCAACGAAATTGGCTAGAGCCTCCCTATGAAACAGAATGGAATTTCTTTATAAAGTCTTTATTAAATGGAAAAACTGATGCACTTATACACTTGTTGCTTCTAATTATTATCGTTACTTTCGACTTAATAATTATATTTTGTTATATAAATAAAAAGAAATAGAGTGTTTTCCCTATTTCTTTCTTTACTAGGGTACCGCCCATAACCATCAACCTAAGAAAAGCGCATACCCCAAAACGAAAAAAATGACCTGAATTCTCATAAATAACTGTTGTAGTGATATAAGATTTTCGTTTTAGGGATACTTCAAAATATTAGCTTGATGAACATGGGGACGAGCCCCTAAAATACAATTCCACTAGAAATTTTTTCGCTATATTCTCTTTTATTTATGATAGTTGATTAACAACACTTTCTAAAAATTTGTCTACCTTTTCTTTTGATGTATCCGGTGTATGATAACCAATCGTAAATGTAAGTCTTCCATTATAAGAGCTTGCACCCATTGAAAAGAATGGCGCATACATAATGGGTGATGTCATATACCCGTCCTCAGCTTGAACTTCACCAAACTGAATAGGTTCATCAGCGATCACCCCGAAATTTGTCAGTAACGGCAACGCCATCCCCATCTGTAAAGCCTGCTCGTATTGCTGATTATACATTTCCTTCACCACAGATAGCTTCATACCTGCCAGTAGCTCCATTCCTGCTGCTGAAGAAAGACCTGGATTTTGAGACTTTATTTTATCCATTGATTGTTTAATTCGAACGAGAGTCTGATTAAATGATTCATCATCCTCCATTTTAATCACTGGCATTTCCATGCCGGATAAGTTGCAAATAGCACCAGTTGTATAATTAGGCAGATATCGACGTAAATCAATTGTTAAACCGATCATTTTTTCTGCGGTGCGAGGTTCTGCATACACAGTGAAATGTGATAAAGCTCGGAAGTATGCAGTCATGATTACATCATTCAAGGTAGCCTGTTGTGCTTTTGTCCATTGGGTTAGACGTAGAGATTGCTCATGGCTCAACCGCCGTACGGACATTTGAGGGGATTTATTTTTGTTGGGTTGAGATGGAAAAGACCATAACGATGCCTGTTGTTCTTGGTTAGGACGATACGCGCTTTTTATGTCCGATATTCCAGCATATTTGAATACATGTGATTGATCTCGAAAACTCTCATTTCCCTCACCAAATTCCTTCATAATTTGATTCTTAGATTGTCCCAAGGAAAGTTTAGTATAAATTGCTCCAAGCAAATTAATATATTCCTTGACCCCTGCGCCATCTGAACATAGATGAGATAATTTCACAACTAACATATCTGTTGTAGTGCCTCGTAATAATTTTGTTTGAACCATAGGCCCCTGAATACGATCACCGGGTTCCTTAATAAAATCTATTGCCATTATTTCAAGTTCTTGATTATTTCCTTCTGCAAAAAGGCAAATAGGTGAGTTAGTGGCAGATGATTGTTCCTCCCAGTAAGGAATATCATTTTCTACAAACCGACTGTTCAAAACCGGCTGCAATTGTAACGTTATCCTTACTGATTGTTCAAGTATTTCCTTTGATATACCTACAGGAAAATAAAGAACTGCATTAATTTGTTGATCTGCAGAATAAAGACCTAATACATAATTCATTCGATCTTGAGGTGTTACTGAAAACTTTCTTTGTTCCATAATTTCGTCCCCCTTTTAAGACTTTTTTTGTATAACCTTATTCTCCATATGGTTGTAAATTTTCTTCAAGAGTAAATAAGTATTATTTTTCGAATTTTTCACAAAAGTATCTTTTCCGTACTGGTTCCATTCTTTTTACAGCTCTTTGTAGGTGATATAACCATTATTTCATTATTATTAACACCTCCTATCCCTCTTTAAAACCAAACGAAAATTGATTTAGTTTATATATATACAAACATTTTATAATGTTGTTTGGTAATTATCAATAAAAATAAATTATTTTTATGTCTGTTAATAAAAAACAATAATATAATACGTTTAGGTGTTACTTCATAATAAAAGGTTGATGGGCATGGAGGACCACCAACCTTTTATCATATTGCTTTAGATGTTTGTATTCATTATTACATTGTTTACAAATAACTCCTGTTTGCACTTGTATCACCTCATCATTTTCACACTAACTAGGTCTTCATAAAGTGAAACTTTAATCAGTGGGGGGTTTTGTCTATCCCCACTGATTATTAGCCTTCGCCAATCGAGCGTTTACGGGCAGCAGGGCTCCCACCTATCTTCTTTGTTCCAGCTGAATTTTGAGGTCAAATAGCAAAAAAAGGAGCCGGAATTTTGGCCCCTTTTTTCGCAAGTGCAGCAACGGTTTAAACACTAGTAACAATTAAACATACCCCTTTCTACATGCTTTCTAACAACATAAACACACAACTTCCCCCTTTATTTTACCCTCTAAAATGAAACTTTCGTTTCATAATAACAGCAAAAAACCTTACCTTTGATAGTAAGGCTTTTTGTAATCGGATAAGACAATATTCATCTTAAAATATAATAACGTATGCAAATCAACCCCACGGCTCTCCATGTGTATATTGTATACTACTTGTTGTATTAACCTTTGTTTGGTCCGTTGAAACATTTACTCCATTTAATAGCACGACTGTTATTATTAATCCAATTGTACTGTTTATGATTCTTTTCATTTTAAAGCCCCTTTCTGAAAACCTTTTTCTTTTTCTTTATAGCCTAAATAGAAGTATTCACTAGATTTTATTGAATTTCCTTCTTTATGATATTTAACCGCTAATTTTTCAGCATATTCCTGGACATATTGCCATAAACCCACTTCATTAAAGAAAGAAATGCCATTAGAAATAGCTACCTCTAATTTTTCAGCAGAAACATTCTCATTCATTTCTTTTAGAATTGTAAAATGATGTTTATATTCTTTTTGTTCTAGTTCATTACAGATTACTAATCCTTTTTCAATTAGGGACGCTGCAAGCTTTGTTTCTCCTAACTTAAAATTCTCTCTAGCTTCCAAAAAAATCGCTCTAAAGTGATTCGGGATTTTTTGTGATACTTCTGATAAATAACGAAGTGCTAACTCAGATAGATCTTGTTCTGCATACATAACCCCTAAACTATGCCGAACTCGTAACATTAACTCTTCTTCATTCTGCTTTTTCAAAATATCCAGAGACGACATAAAATAAACTTCTGCCTGTTCAAATTCATTTAACTTTATACATGCTAAACCCAGAACATTGTCACATGCTGCAACCTTCCTGTTACACCCGTACAGCCCTTCAAATGTATTTCTTGCTCTAGTTGCATATTGAATTACTAAAATAGGCTGGCAAACATGGTAATAATAGTTGGATAGCTTAAAGTTAAATTCTGCTTTTTCGATTGGATCCTGAATATTTTCCAACAGTGATTCAGCTATCCCATAATGCTTTTCAGCCACTTTAAAATCGCCGTTTATCGTAGCATGAGAAGCCTTAAAGAAATGGTAATAATATAATAAAGATTCATCCGATGGAACTTCATCTAACTTCATTTTTCTTAGATCATTCTTAGATATATCAGATTGATTGGGATAAAACTCTGCACTTAACATTTTAAACCTAAAATGTAAAAGTGAATAATACTCTGTATTCTTTTGATCTTCTTCCATGCTATTAACTTTTGTATCAATACTTTGTTTTAATTCCTTTGCCTTAACGAAATTCTGCGAACGAATTTCTCGATACCACTCATTTAAAAGTAAAGTAATTTCTTCTTTTTTTATTGTATGTACACTCATATGGTCCCTTCTCCTTTACCTATAGATTACTAACATAATAACAAAAAACAGCTCAAAAAACATTTAATTTTCTGAATATTATTACTCAAAAAAACTTTCTCAATAAAATCCCATCATTTTTACTCTTTAAACTTATAGCTTGTTCCTTATTCTTTTCTATTAGGGGTACCGCCACACATCTATCAACTTAAGCGATTAATTGTCCCAAAACGAAAAAGATGAGTGTATTTCTTAACTTGATAGCGATGTAGCTGGTCCCCTTTTAGACTAATAAAGTATAAATGTGAAAAAACTCATAACAAATTTTGTTAGGAGTTTTTTTAAATACGTGATATTTTATTTTTCAATATTTCTTCAGTCTTCCTTATTGATTTCTATTGTGCCTGTTCTAGCACTAACCTTTAAAATATTTAATAGATTCTCAGGTGTCTTGATTTCCACTTCATATTCAAATTTAGATTGTGCTAAGTTGTCATCTTCTAATTCGAATTCTTTTTTTACATTAATAATTTCTCCATTTGTATGAGCTAAAGAAATTTCACGAACTTGTTTCTCTGTATAGTTTTCATTCTTTTTCGCATAATTGTAGCCCATACCATAATATCCACCAACAATAGCAATACCGCTTACTAAAATAGCAATTACACTTATAATTATTTTCTTTTTATGTTTTAACATTTTCATCCACTCCTTAATGATTAATCATCTATTCCAAATCTTGCTTCAAGTGCATTTTCTGCTTGCTCTAATTGATCTTCAAGTATATCTTGTTCTCTTTCTTGTATTTGATATTGTTCAACAGTTATCGTTCCAGCGTGATAATCTGCTTCTAGCTGATCATCAGATAGATCTATCTTGTCATCTAATTGGTCAATTTCTTTTTTTGCTGCTAAGTACGTATTTAAGTTATCTTCTTTTGCTCCAACTGGTTTCGTATTATTTGCCTTTTCTATAATAGATGTGACTTCGTTTTTGAAATTTTGTGTTTGCTTAGTATCATTCATAGCAGGCCCTGTTTTGTGTGGTTCTTGTTGTAGTTGAGCACCTTCTTTTTGTGATGTATCGTTTTCTACTTTCAGTTGTTGTACTTCTGTATCGTTATCAGCTTGAGTCGAACAAGCTGTTAAAAATAAACAAGACATTGCTCCAATCATCATCCATTTTCCCATTATGTTCTCCCCCCTTTACATGTGCACCTTATCCATGTCTTTATATTACTGAACAAACATTAAAGGAAGATTAATGTGCCAAAAAATAAAATGATATAATTAAATAGTTTCTAATCTTTCTTTAATGTTTTGAAATTATAGTGATACATATAAATAAGAAGAAAAGGAGAATGTTAATGCGAGTTCTTATTGTCGAAGATGAACAAGACTTACAAAATATATTAGTAAAACGATTAAATGCAGAATATTATAGTGTCGATGCATGTGGGAATGGAGAAGATGCCTTGAATTATATAAACATGGCTACCTACGATTTGATTGTGCTTGACATTATGATTCCCGGAATAGATGGTTTACAAGTATTACAAAGATTACGTGCGGACAATAATACAACTCCTGTCTTGCTTCTTACAGCTAAAGATACAATTGATGATCGCGTAACAGGACTCGACTTAGGTGCGGACGATTATTTAGTAAAGCCCTTTGCTTTTGATGAGCTGTTAGCAAGAATTCGAGTGTTGATGCGAAGAAAAACAGGAAATACATCTAATGTGTTTGAAATCGCTGACCTAGTGGTGGATTGCAATATGCATAAAGTAACAAGAGGAGATCAAGTTATCAATCTTTCCAGTAAAGAATTTGCTATTTTAGAATATATGATTCGTAATAAAGAAGTTGTGTTGACACGAGATAAAATTGAGCAACATGTGTGGAATTACGACTATGAAGGTGGCTCGAATATTATTGATGTTTACGTCCGCTATCTTCGCAAAAAAATTGATAGCCAGTTTGAAAAGAAGTTAATTCATACAGTACGAGGAACTGGTTACGTATTGCGAGTAGAATCATGAAAAGACTATCAATAAAAATGAGAGTGACCCTATGGTATACGGGGCTAGTTGTAATTATTATGGCACTCGTGTTAGCTTTTATTTTAACTTCTTCAGATAAAGTTTTGCTTTTTAATATGAAAAATCAATTGAAGAGCACAGTAAAAGAAAGTGTTGAAGATATCGAATATAAGCATGGGCAGTTAAAGATTGACGATGAATTTGAAGCCTTAGAAGATGGAGTAAATATCATCATTTATAGTAAACAAGGTGAGCTGCTGGCAGGACATAATCCAACAACCTTTAATAAAAAGGTATCGCTTAAATCCGATGAAATACAAACCATTAAAGACGGTAATAAGGAATGGATAGTATATGATTTTCTCCATAATGTAGGCGGCGATGAGCAAGTCTGGGTTCGTGGCATAATGACCATGAATCAATTATCATCGACCATGAATACGCTTATTGTGGTAACACTCATCTCATTTCCATTACTTATTCTCATTGCAGCAGCGGGAGGATATTTTATTACGCAAAGAGCGTTTCGACCTGTGCAACAAATGAGTGATTCAGCCAGTGAAATTGGTGATGGTAAAGACCTTTCGAAGAGAATTAATTTACAAGGTTCATCGAAAGACGAAATGTATCATTTAGCACAAACCTTTGACAAAATGTTTGAGCGATTGGAGACATCATTCGAAAGTGAAAAACAATTTACATCTGACGCATCTCATGAATTAAGAACACCAACATCTGTTATTATTTCGCAATGCGAATACGCTTTATCGCAGAGGAATAATCCGAAAGAAATGGAAGAATCGTTAGAAGTAATTTTAAGGCAATCGCGTAAAATGTCCGCGTTAATCTCGCAACTCTTATTATTAGCACGAGTTGACCAAGAAAAGCATAATACTTTTCAATTTGAATGTATCAATATGAGTGAATTAACGGAAATCGTTGTAGAAGAGCTTTCATTAATGGTTCAAGAAGCTTCGATTAATATAACAACACATATAGAGGAAGACCTGTTTATTAAAGCAGATCAAACATTGATGATGCGTTTATTAATGAATTTACTAACGAATGCGATTGCTTATAGCAAAGCGAACGGCACTGTGAATATGCAACTGTTCCGGGATGAAACCAACATAATAGGTAAAGTCTCCGATAATGGCATAGGCATCAGCGAGCAACATATTGCGAAAATATGGGACCGCTTCTATCGAGTTGACGCAGCACGAACATCTTCAAACAATGGAAACACAGGTTTAGGATTGTCGATGGTAAAATGGATTATAGAACTACACGGAGGAGAAATTACCGTTGAAAGTGAATTAGGAGAAGGCAGTACTTTTACATTTAAACTACCTATTGAAAACCGAGCATAATGTATGCTCGGTTTTAGCTTTAGAATACAGATTGATTAAAAAGCTCTCTTCAGTCCTTATTTAAAAGTAAATACAAAAACTCCATTTTGAAAAAAAGCGATCAAAATGGAGTTACTCTTTTTAGCTATATATGAGATGTTATAAAACCATCTACTTAAATCTATTTTCCAAGTATACCATTCAACAATCTGGAATATTCTAATCAACACAATCACTCATTTAACTAAAAAAATTGGTTAATTGCATAACGCTCTTCTGACTTTCCTTGCGAAAATTAGTGGATCATCAACGTCTTCGATATTAACGTAAATTAAATTTGGATCATCACATAACCACTCATTGTGTATAGACGAAACAATTATTCCTTGTTTAATAATTGTAGCAACAAATTCAGTAACTTCCTTTTGTAAGAGTGCTACCCGCCCTAGACATAATGCCCGTCCAGTTTTATTATCTCGTGATTCGAATGAGAAGGAAGTTGTTACTCTAAAACGTTTTCCTAATATTGTTGCTTGTATTTCATCTCGATTTATTGTTGCCACGCATTTTCCACCGGCGAATCCTTCTTGGCCGCCGATAATTCTTGCAAACTGTTGACAAATTGATTCCTCATTAATCGCCATACCTTCAATCATCTCCCCTTTTACTGTTAGGTTATGAATGAATACATAGGTATGAAACGGTAATGAATCTATTCTATTACAAAAAAGATGATGGCAATCTAACGAAATCTATTAGCTCAATTATTCTTGATTATTTGAATTAACTCGGCTATATATGTTAAGACATTTTTAGAGAGCATAAAAAAGACACCCTAAGGTGCCATCCTCCGACTTGAGAATCATATCTATGTATGGAGAAATTTAGAAAAGACAAATACAAAAGAGAAGGTTCTAACTATAATTTATAGAGCTCTTATACCATGAATTACTTACATACATATTTCCTTATTTACCCGAAGAAGAATCCCCGTTATATTACTTTCTGATCAGTCTCGTTAAAGCCATCCCAATAAATCCAGCACCCATCCCTATTAGCCATCCAGCATGAGTATCACCTAATATAGATCCCACTCCTCCGCCAAGAAACATGCAGCCAACGAATACTAACCCCCCAATTCCCCAATTCGGTCGTTCCATAATTCAATCACATCCTTTCAATAAAACATATGCTTTTAGCTATCTAAACTTTCTTGCATAGGATAGTTAATTATTTTGCTTAGGTTTAGCACTTCAGGGAATTCAAAAGATGCGGAGATTGGCCGATTTGAAAGGATTTAACCTTGTCATTAGAGGATACATAAAAACCTGACAATTACTCAAAATAGATCATGCACTATGAAATAAAGTGAAACTTTAATCAGCTCCCAACAAACTTCTGTACCCAACTAAATTTTGAGGTGGGAGTTTTACTTTCCACAAATAGTAAGAGGCTAAATATATAGTAAAACCCCAGAAATCCAAAGGTCTCTGGGGCTTCATTATATATTTAGCTCTTTTTGCTTTTTGTTTTGTTTATGTCTATGCAGCAATTTTCGACTTATGAGAGAAATCAGTAATAAGATCAGTATTAGTACGAAAAGTTGCATAAATGATAAATCAAAATATTTAGCACCTGTAACTATTAAAAGTGTAGAAATTGTACCTTTTACAATGAAAAAAATAATAATCCATAATCCGCCTTTTTTCCAGTTCATTTTTATTTTACCCTTTCCTACGTTTTAATTCTTACATGGGACACCTTAATAGAAATCTATTATATTAATAAAAAAGTAAACTTTTTCACAAAAATCATGTCCAATTACATGTGACGACTTCATAATAAATGAAAATGATATTCAGTGTCAATTTTATTGACTATTTGAATATCTATTTATCATCTCAATCTCTTTCTACTTCGTTTCTTATAGGCAATGAACTCTTGTTTTCAAACAAAAACACCTCCATTGAATTTGCACACTAAATATGCGAATTCAAGAGGTGTTTTTTCATGTACCATCAGATAAGATTTCCTGCTTTATTTATTTCTTGATACGTAGCTATTTTCTAGTACACAATAACTGGATCATTAGTGTTCAAACTATCATATACAGTTTTTGCTACATTAGGAAGAAGGTTAACACACCCGCCTGATCCTCCTGTTAAATAAGCATTATTTGCCCAGTCTTTTCGCCAGCCTGCATCATGGAATCCTTGGCCGCTATTTGTGAATGGAACCCAGTAATCTACTTTAACTGCATAATCAGCTTTACCTACTGCGCTGCCTTTGAGCGTGTATGGTGTTCGTTTATATAGAACGTACCACACACCTGGTGATGTATCTTCACTCGTGCTATGTTTACCAGTTACTACATTTGTTGTGACGACTAATTTCCCATCTTTATAAATCCAAATTTGTTGATCTGCAATTGAAACTTCCGCATACGTGTCTCCGATGCCATTATTCGATGTTGTTTCATAACCGATACCTTCCTTCTCCCAACCATTTCCATGGATATTAGAAGCAGATAGCGATTTTTCACCCTTTTCAAAAGCTTGTTGAACTTGTTTTGTTTCTTTTTCAACATCTAGTGCCCAGCCGTAGCCTTGTCCTTTTACTGATATGACCGAACCGGAATGGGTTTTAAAGCTGAAATTTTTATTTAATGTTGATTTAGCATTATTAATTTCAGCAATCTTATTCTTAATGTCGCTCGCATCGATTGTAACTTTCATATCCTTTGACATAGAAGCATTTTGAATTAAATCTTTCGCTTTTAAAGGATACACTTCATTCTGCACTTTATATTCAACTGACTGCCCAAGAAGATTCTGTAGTGCTTTCTCCTCTTTTTTAACAATCGGATCGTCTTCTTTAATAGGCTGTATGTATGTAGACTTCAGATGAATTTCACTTTTATACTTCTGCTTGTCGTAATCTTTCAGTAGACTAGTAACGTCATACTGTTTTCCATCAACGCTCTTCGAAATAACAACTTTTCCTTGTTCCAGCTTAGCCATAGCATCTTGAGGCGCTTGTAGTTTTTCATTCATAGAGATGAGCTTTTCTTCTACAAGTTTTTTCATCGTTTCACTACGATACTGATCCGCCTTTTCCGGTAGCACTGAATATTTTTTTTCCTTTGAGGAAGGGAAAAATGTCCACTGGCTTTTTAATAGTTTCTTAACTTGAGGCAAATCTTTTTCCGTAAGTTCCGTTTTTGTATCTTTTTCATCTAAAATTTGTTGTTGATCAACATAGACTTTGTTTTCTAGTCCAGATGTTTTTAATTTCTGTATTGCCTGATCAGCGTTCAGACCACCGACTTTTGTGTCATTAATCGTAACATTTGAATTGAAGTGAGTTGCCTGATAATAACTCATTCCTCCAATGAGAAGTACAATTACACCAACACCCGCTGCAATAAGCTTCCAATTTGTAAAACGTTTGCTTGATCTTACTCGTTTTCTCTCAACTTCTTCAACTGATTCATTTATTGGATTATTGTTCATCAATCTTTCCCCCGTATACATTAACGTCAATCGATTTTAAACTAAAACCATTGACTAGTGTACCTTATTTTTCCTAAAATTTCATTATTTTTAAAAAGATTTTATCGCATTTAATTGATTAAATTCGTATTTTTCAATAGTACGATACATTGAATAACCCTTTACAAGTAATAAAGTGAAACTTTAATCAACTGTTACACCAAGGGATTTAGCTAAATCTCTTGTGAAAGCTTTTTCTCTTTACGTAAAATACGAAGTATGTTCTCCATTTTTATGAACATCACCCCTAATTTTCCCAAAAACTTTTACATTATTAGTTTATATAATTCTGTTATTAATGTTCACATAAAAAAACGTAGAGGAATCCCCTACGTTTTTCACTCACTCCTATTTTCAATATTTTTCAATGCAAATTTCACTGGAAGTTTCTTTGATTTGATAACTACCAGATAAAAGCTCCCTTGTCTAACTAATCAGCAAAAAAACTTGTAGGAATCATTATCTAGAGTTTTATTTTTCTCTATCGATTTAACCTCTCGACAGCTTCCGCGCTTGTATCTACACGTTTAACGAAAAAAACTAATAGCAGTGCAACAACATTCATGCCAAGCGCTACATAGAATGAATATTGAATTCCCGATAATAAAGCCTTCTGAGTTAATATTGCCTTCGTAGTTTCTGTGAAGGTTGTTGGATCTACATCAGCCATTAGGCTCTCAGCTTTTGTTGTTGTTACAGAATTCATAATCGTAACAAGAATAGCAGTACCAATCGAACCGGACACTTGTTGAGCTGTATTATTAACAGCCGTACCGTGCGGATTTAAGCGAGTTGGCAATTGATTAAGACCATTTGTCATAAGTGGCATCATCACCATTGCCATCCCAAACATCCGCAGTGTGTAAATAAGAATAATATGTGTGTGACTAGAGTCAATTTGCAGGTTTGCCAACATATAAGTTGAAACAGCTGTAATGGAAAGTCCTACTATGCCAAGAATCCGAGGGCCATATTTATCAAATAGTTTACCTGTAATTGGTGACATAACCCCCATTATTACCGCACCTGGAAGCATCATCAGCCCAGAGTTCAGCGGCGAAATGCCACGGACGTTTTGTACATAAGCTGGTGTTAAAATCATACCCGAAAACATGGCCACCGCGTTGACAATTGCAATTACAGACGCAAGTGCAAACATTGGGTACTTGTAAACACGTAAATCCAATAACGGCTCATTCATTTTTAATTGACGGATAATGAAAGTAATTAGGGCAATAGCGCCTATGATTAAGGTTGTTAAGACAACTTTATTCGTCCAACCATCGGAGCTTGCAGCACTGAATCCATATAACAAACCGCCAAAACCGACAGAAGATAATAGTAATGAGAGATAATCAAGTTTTGCATTTTTGTTTTGTCTCATGACATTCTCCGATTTCCAAATCCCTAACAGTAAGCTAATGATTGCTAACGGTAAAATCATTTCAAAAAGCAAACGCCAGTCATAATACTCTACAATATAACCTGATAGTGTCGGTCCAATTGCTGGAGCTGTAATCATAACTAATCCAAAAATCCCCATTGCTGTTCCCCTTTTTTCTCTTGGAAAGCTTACTAGCATAATATTCATTAACAAAGGCCCCATGACTGAAGAACCTGCTGCTTGAACCATCCGGCCAGTAAGTAATAAACCAAAGTTCGGTGCTAAAGCCGCTAAGGCCGTACCAAGAATAAAAATCACCATAGATATAATAAATAAGCTCCTATTGGAGAAGCGGGTTATTAAAAATGCTGATGCCGGAATTAATATACCACTTACAAGCATATACCCTGTAGAAAGCCACTGGATCGTTGAATAATCTTTAATGTCTAAATCCTTCATTATTGATGGCAAGGCTACATTTAAAAGCGAGTTGTTTAGAAATGAAACAAATGCCCCAATAAAAAGGATTACAAGCATTAAATATGGTGGTTTTCTTTTATGTAATGTTTCACTCATATATTTATTTGCCCCTTCATTATAAATTCCATTGATTCGTTTAAGTCGTTTGCATATCTGCACAAGAATACATTGTCCTTGCAGTATTTTGCCAAACTCTTCGAAGGGATATTCTCTTTTTAGCAATTCTAATTACTCAACATAACATTTTAAAGTCTTTTTTATTGATTAAACCTTTATAAACATTTAAATAAGATTTTGAATGAATATTTAAACACGTTTGTTAACCGAAATTAAATTAGGCTGAAATAAACAAAAGGAGAAACTGAAAATACCTTTCTAAAATAAAGTGAAACTTTAATCAGTGGGACTTTTACAGGCAGTCCCCCCAAACTTCTTTGCTTTCGCTGAATTTTGAGGTGGCGGTGTCTTACTGCCCACAAATAGCGGGATAAATCAACAAGACCACACACCCATTCTTTTAAATACGGGCTTGTAAATCTAGTTATGTAACCATCCATAAAAAGGAATATTACATAGGCTAAGTCTAACATTACATTTTTAAAGTGAGGGGAATAAGCTTATGCACCAATATTGGTATTTGGATTCAAAGGGAAACGGGGAACAATATAATAACCAAATTTCAATGTCATCATTATATTCACAGCCCCAAATAACTAAAGCTGAGGAAATGAATGGTCTGAATATTCCTGAAAATCGGAGTTGTCGAATCTATCCATTTGGTTGGGATTCACCAACCAATTATACGGGTTTCAATCCCGGGCCCCCTTTCTCTTGGGGTCAGCCAATCCATTATGCAGGGATGATGCCCCAAGGACATCCTGCTAATTGGACTCCATTACCAGGCCATGCAGGTTTTAATTTTCAAAAACATCCCTTCCCTTCGGCTCAACCATTCAATCATACAGGGATGTTCGCACAAGGTCATCTTGCCGCTTTACTATCGCCGCCAGCCAAGCCTTTTAATTTTAATACCAATAACTGGGGTGTTTTTGGAAACCCTCCAGGGTGGGGAGGACAGGTAAGTCCCATGGGATGGGGGAATAATGGAGGTAACGGTCAGGCAGGAATGCTTGGAAACTTACTTACAGTAGGAAAAGGCACCATGAATGGAATAGGAATGCTTAGTAGTCTAATCGGTATGGGGAAGTTCTTCTTTTAGTTAATTAGAACGGGAGGATAGGTCCATAGCCCAGACTTAAAAATCATTTCCTTTTCCATTGATTTAATCTTCTCAAACATGCCCCCTCAATGTATTTATTGTATGCTTCCAATACTCCCTCCAAGTTCGTTTCCTCGTCTTTCAAATTATAAAAACATCTGTTACCTTGTATCTGATAAGGGATAGTTGAAGGTGATTGCATCTGTTAGCTTAATAGAGATGTGGTCGCACCAACAAAACGCGAATTTCGTACGCTAAGATTCTTTCAACATAAAGATTGTTGATAACTTGTACGTGTCAGTAATACCATCTAGCTGTAGAGTGCCGAAAAAAAGTGAAGCGAACAAAATATTAATCTCTTTCTCCCTATTTTAGAAAGAGTTGGAGTAGATTACGTAGTTCCTTTCGCATATTTCATAGTAACTTTTGCTGTTATAGCAATTATATTAGCGGTTATCTCATTTTGTAGTCGTACCGAAAAGAAAATTTTATCTATCATCGGTTTAACCTTTACGTTATTTAATACAGCAATTATTTTACTTTTCCTTTGGTTCGGTTACCATTTCACATAAAATAAAAATTAGGCGAAGTAAGGGAAGTCCTTTGACTTCCCTTACTTCGCCTTTAAAAAATAATTAGTGAATATCTCACTATTTTTTACACAATTGTAATTATAGTGTTTTTTGACATTTTATCATTATAAATTTAAATGGAGGCTTACTTGCCATATTTTTATGTGGCTCCACAATTTCCGTAGTTTCCATCAGTCCATATTTTCCAAAGTCTTGTTTTACCGAGTCAACATCATAAAAATACATTTTTACCCCTTCCATTATTTCAAAGTAGTCTTTACCCAGTTGTTTCCCCTTCCCAAACATTGGGGCATCTTTAGAAATAGTAGTAAAAATCATATATCCGTTTGGTTTTAACTGACTATAACAATCTTTAATAAACTTCTCTCTCTCATCCTTATTCAACAAATGAATAAGTGCATAAGAAAATATGCCATCATACAGTTTGTTATCAAAAGGCATATCCGTAACTGAACCATGGAAGAAATTAGCATTAATTTCATTTGCCCTCGCCAATTCAATCGCCGTTTTTGAAATTTCAATACCTGTTACTTGTATTTCGTTATCAATAAAAACCTTTGCATTTCTACCGTACCCAATACCAGGAATCAATATATCCTTCACTTTCTTTTCAAGGAAAAAATCCTTCGTCAAAATTGCGGAATCTGCAGCTTCAAATCCCCACATCATTTGATTTTCTATAAAACTTGCTTCCCAAAATTCTGTCATACATCAATCTCCTTTATATATCATTGTTTACCGTTGAATGTTGAAAACTCATCGCATATTCACGAAATTGTATCAAATTTCAACATTAATTCAAAACAAAAAGCATTGGATATCCAATGCTTTTTCACACTTACGCAAACAGAGACGTATTCGCATATAAAGCTGGTGAGCCACCTGAATGTACGAATAAAATGTTGTCCTCTTTATTAAATTTACCTTTTCTAATTAAATCGATTAGTCCCGCTACTGCTTTACCTGTATAAACTGGGTCAAGTAAAATACCTTCAGTTTTCGCAAGTAACTGAACTGCTTCCACCATTTCTGGTGTTGGTAACGCATAACCTGGTCCTACATATTCATCAAAACATGTAACAGCTTCGCGTGAGATAAAGTTTGGAATACCTACGTGAGCTGAAGTTTCATCTACAAGTTTTGCTACTTTCTCTTCTTGCTCCGCTTTTCCTCTACTTACGTTAATTCCGATTACAGGAATTTTACTTTGCGTTCCGGAAAAGCCAGTAATTAAACCAGCATGCATACCAGCGCTACCACTTACACAAACAACTGAACTGAAATCAATTCCTTGCTCGAATGATTGCGCCATAATTTCTTGCGCACAAGCAATATATCCCATTGCGCCAGTAGGGTTTGATCCACCAACTGGTATTACATATGGTGTATTACCTTTTTCACTTACTTCTTTCGCTACTTTATGCATCTCTTCCATAAGGTCTGTTCCGTTTGGTACAACAATTACGTTTTCAGCACCTAATAAATGATATAAGAAATAGTTTCCGTTAAAGTCTGGCTTTTCTTCTGGCTCAAGCCCTTCTTCTAACACAAGAATACATTTCATTTTTTCTTTTACCGCAGCTGCAAGTGTTAGACGGCAATGGTTTGACTGAATACCACCAGCTGTAATTAACGTATCTGCACCCTTTGCCTGTGCATCCGCAACTAGAAACTCTAACTTTCTCGTCTTATTACCGCCAGCTGTTAAACCAAGTAAATCATCTCGTTTAAAATAAATAGTCGGCCCACCAAGTGCTTCAGAAAAATTGTTTAATTTTTCAATTGGTGTATATGATTCTGTATATTTTTTTCTCGGAAATTTAGCTAAATTCATCAATAACGCTCCTTTTATACTCTTTCACAGTAAATGTAACCCTACTATTATTACATGGAAAAATGATGAAGTCACCTTTCTGGATTAAAAATGTATCAAAATTCGGTACATGCAATTGCATTTACGATTTTAACTTCAGTACGGTACATGAAATTTATATTAGCGATTGTTCAAATATATCGACTTACCGACAAAAAACGACAAAACAAAAAGAGCCCACTTATTAAAAAGTAGGCCCTTACCAATCACTTATTTGCCGAAAAACGAAGTAGCTGCGTTAATCCTGGTTCTAAATTCATTTCGCCTTTATGGCGTACGTATACAGTTTTGTTCCCATCAAATTTTGGAGGGTTCCCTTTACTGTATGTGTGCCACTCATTCGTTCCTTCTACATTGTACTCCATATACTCTGTTGCACCAGCGATTACGTTTTTACTATCATCAGCCGTTACATCTGGTGCCATTTGTGCAATTTTTGCATCACTAATTAATAAGTTCTTTATACCTTTATCACGTTTATAATCGTAAGCCGTTACGACAACATCGTTACCATATGCTTTCACTTGCAACCCTTGTTTAAAAGAAGATCCATCCGGAGCATGAATCTCGCCGCCATTTGGACCAGCTGACCTCCATCCTGTTTCAATGCCGCCCGTATTTACAACTGTAAATCCTTTTTCATCTCCGCCTGCAATTTTCTTTTTACCAGCCCAGTCTGGTAAATTTAAATCCCAGTGCGTATGGCTCGTGAAAAAGACAACTTGCGGGTAATCTTTTAATATATCGTACAATTTATCCACGTTTAAATAGTCATTTAAATACGGTGATTGTCTTGAACCAGATACAGAATCAGGTAAAACGTGATGAGAAAAAATAAAAATCGGCTTATTTTTATCTTTTTGACTGTAGTCTTCTAAATTTTGTTTTAGCCAACCTAATTGTTCCTCACTTAAGTACACTTGATCTGACATTTTTGAATCATGGTACCTCATATATTTTTCTGTCCCTAAAAATAATAGTGGATAACCATCTAATTCTTTTTTATGGTACACCTTTTCTTGTCCACTAAATTTCAAATATCGATTAAATAGCGTTTCTTCTGCTACACCGTTTGGCCATGTACTTTGAGATAACTTTCCATCAGCTGTCCATTTCCCAGCGTAAAACTCATGGTTCCCAATAGCCGACCATACATTTTCCGGATGCTTATTTTTGTTTAACACACGCTTCACATCATCATATTGTGACTGCTGTCCTTCTGGCGTTATATCCCCATTCATAATAAGTGCTCTAGATAGCGGCGTCACTTTGTTCATATCTTTTAATACGTGATCAAAATCCGATAAATCCCCTTGAATGTCACTAATTACATTAAACAACGTCGCTGTTTTTCGTGCTTGTGCTTGTTCTTTTCCCTCAGCATTCATCGAAAACGTTGGTAATAACACTGCCATAACGGCTAACGAAGCAACTACCTTTTTCATACAATTTCTCCCCCTAATAATAAAATGTATAAACTGACATGTTCTGCTTTCTCTTAGATGCTTGCCCAATTCACATTATAAGGAGGGATTGTAAAGATAGATGGAGTAAAAATTTAAGTATTTTTTAAGAGATTTTGTCTTTTTTACACTACGCATTTAACAATTGGCACCAATTGTTCTATTTACCTATTAATATTAAATGAGTGTAAAATCACACGATTAATCTCGTAGTTTGATACGTTGTGTTTTAATCTATTTTACATAATCTCAATAAAATACTTTACCTTTTCAAATTCTCTTCATTTAATCCTAACAACTCCGGTAAAATAAAAGGTCCATCTTTTCTTATCAGTACGTCATCAAACCAAATTTCACCCCCTCCATACTCCGGTCTTTGAATGTTTACTAAATCCCAATGTATCGCTGATTTATTCCCATTATCTGCACCTTGTAACGAATCTCCAATTGCTAGATGAAAACTACCATTTATTTTTTCATCAAATAACGTATTATTCATCGGGTGTAATATATAAGGATTAAAAGCTAGTGCAAATTCTCCAATATATCTTGCTCCCTCATCCGTATCCAGAATTCGATTTATTCGCTCTGTATCATTTGCATATGCATCTATTATTTTCCCCTGTTTCATATGTAACTTTATATTTTGAAACGCATAACCTTGTTGAACGGATACTGTGTTAAATGTTATTACTCCATTTACTGAATCTTTGACAGGTGCTGTATACACTTCACCATCAGGTATATTATCCGTTCCATCTCCTTTTAAAACGCCAATTCCTTCAATTGAAAACTTCAAATCCGTACCTTCTCCAATAATCCTAACTTGCTTTGTCTTTTCCATTAATTCTTTTAACGGATTCATTGCTTTCGACATTTTATTGTAATCTAACGTACATACATCATAATAAAATTTTTCATAGGCCTCAGTGCTCATATTCGCTTCTTGCGCAGACGCCGCATTCGGGATTCTTGTTGTCACCCATCTTGTTTTATACACTGCTTCACTATGAGCTTTTCCAAATATCTTTTGATATAATTTCATTTTTTCTGCTGGTACATCTGCTAATTCATATGCATTTCTAGGGCTACGGAGATTAATATATACTTGCATCTTACTTAAGCGATAACATTCCCAATCTGCAAATACCTTAAATTGTTCTTCAGATCCTGACAAAATCAATTGCCTCGTAACAGAAACATCGCGCATTGATACATGCGCATATCCCCCTGCTTTTTCCACAGACTTAATAATTTCACGAACTACTGCCGGATCTATTTCTGTAACACTTTGGATCAACACTTGATCACCAGGCTGCACTTTCGTAGAATGATTGACTAACACATCTGCTAATTTAGATAATCCTTGCTTCACTACACTCCTCATCCTTTCATTCCCGTTTCAAAAACGTAATAAAAAAGAGAAATAACCTTTAAGCATTTCTCTTTTCCAGCCACACGATAGATAGAAAATAAATCATTAAAAATATAATATATAAATTCCATAACGAGGGTATTGCAGCTACACTCAAATACAGAGTTCCTGGTAACAACCAAATGCTACAAACAATCATGAAAGTCTTATGCCTTGCCACTGCCGCAATTACTGCTAGAAAAGAAGGAAGTAAGAACATGAAAAACACAGTAATATATAAGTCTTTATCAAGGAATTGCTTACTATACGGATTGAAATATAGAAAAACAATTGAAAGGATAAAGATACTTTTAGCAGCTACTACCCCTATATAATTTTTCATCATTCCCCGCCTTCCAATAGCAATGTACTTAATACTTTCCATTCCTGCTATCTATATCTTCCGCTCCATACAGAACTCTCTTTGGGTTCACAACAATTAAAACAACTGCAACTACTAAATAAAAAATCGCGTTATGCATGATTAGATCGATTAAGTTTCCGTTTATGATGCCAATAAAGACATTAAAGAATTGATGGATAATGATTGGAATGATTAGATTTTGATTTAAGTTATAAAATGCAGTCATGACGATTTTTATAGATATGATAGAGATCATAAAAAATAGAATATATTTAATTAGGTCCATGCCTACAAATCCTGTAGTAAACCAAATAGGTAGGTGCCACATTCCCCACCAAAAACCAATAATTAGCGAAGCTTTTAATGGTGAATACTTCTTTTGAAGCTCAATTTGTGCAAAGCCTCTCCATCCTAGTTCTTCTCCCAATGGCCCCGCAAGAAAGTTTTTAACAAAGAAATAGATTAGCATTCCCCATGAAGTGACAGTAAAAATAGAGTCTACTTTACTATTTTTAGATACGAGAAATAAAATTATCAAAAATATGAAGGCTTGAATCATAATTGTAGTAAGCAGCACAGAAAATTTAAGTTTATTCTTGAATTTCTCTTTTACAAACTGTATAAAGCTCTGCCCCGGATAGATTTTCTTAAATAGCACGGCAAAAGCAAAAGTTGAGGACCAAGACGATATACAAAACATTACATCAAAAACCCATGCTGGGAATCCTAGCATACTTATAGCACCTACAAGCAAAAAAAGTGGCAGAAAAATGATATTGGTTAGTACGATAAAACTCGCTACTGGTTTTTTGAGTTTCTTTTCCCTATTCATGCACAATCCCCATTTCAAACTAAGTATTTCGTAAACATAATAGTAGTTATATTTACAGATACTTTCAGCTTAAACCTGGGGGTTACTCACAGGTCAATACATACCTTCATTATTTTATAGGTGCATAAATCTCTAAAAATATACGCTCAAGTTCCTCTTCATATGTGGTAAGTAATATATTTATATACACTAGCCCCAAAAGTTCATGTCCTTGTTCTATTGCTGCTTTTCTTAAACTGGATTCTACATTATGATCAATACTTTCCCCACCAGTTGCCCACCTTCCATCTTCAATAACTGTATAAATACATTTTGGATGCGATAGAATTTTTCCTTCCACTCTTTTATCAGAGTCCTCTACTTTTCTTACAATAATAAATTTATCTTCTATAATACCTTCTTCATTGAAACGTATAACTCTTCGTAAAGATGTTAAAGTAACTGCTTTTTTTAAACTATCCTTACTCTTTTTCAAAGATTCATATTCATCATACGCAGTAAAATGCTCTATTTCTCCGTTTACTTCTAAAGGCTTCATTTCTTTTACTACGTATTCCCCTAAGAATTGCTTTATTTTTTCGCAATCTTCTTTTACAATTTGAAGCTTTTTTAAAAGAAGTTTTTTATATTCTATCTCCTCTAAAACTTCTTGTTCTTTCTCTTCCAACAATGATTTTATTCCCTCTATATTCTTACTTTTTCTTAATTCCTGAATTTTTTTTATTTCGATATCCATTTCCCTATAGAAATTGACCGTTGTTATATCATATATATCAAAATGATTATATTTTCTATATCCATTCTCAATATTTTGCTTTGGCTTGACCAAATCTTTTTCCTCATAAAACTTCAAAGTATCTCTAGATACATCTAAAAATTTAGCAACTTGTCCAATTGTGTACATTACGTTCTCCTTTATCATTGCTACTTAATTTATTACATTCATACTTCATATTCTTTAAACTATCGAATTCCCCTTCCTATTAATATTTCCCCCTTGTTTTCACACAAAAAAAGACACAGAGATTTCTCCCCATGCCTACTAATCCTCTACTTCTTCACCGCATGCACATAATGCACCGTCTCAAAAGCTTCTAAATAATCGTTTCGTCCTTCAAAATATAATGTATGAATATCCTTTGGTGCTAAGTGCTCATAAATGAGTAAGCCCGCCTTCTCTAATAGTGCTTCCATTTCGGTATAAGAAAAACATGATTTCATCGGTTCTCCGCCTATCTCAGCCATCTTTATCATATTTTCAACTCGATTGGATAATCCTTTTTCCGTAAATAAATTTTCATCAGGATAATCGAAAACGATAGAACTTCCTGCTGGAACTATCTCGAATAAATATTCTATTAAACTGGAAAGTTCCTCTTTCGTTAAATAATACGTAACACCTAAAAGACTAAAGAAAGTTTTTGTATTTTCAAATCCTTCATTACGTAACTTTTCATAAGAAAATTCTTTTGTAAAATCCATCGAAACAAAATGAAGATTGCTTGGAATTTCAAGCTCTGCTTCTTTCACTCTTTGTATTTTAAACTCTTGCGTAGAAGGATGATCAACTTCAAATATTTCTATTTTATTCTCTAATTCTCGGTGTCTAAAACTGAACGTGTCTAAGCCTGCACCGAGTATGACGTATTGCTTCGCGCCTAATGTAATTTCATGTAATAGCACTCTTTCACAATATGCTGCACGTGCCAAAGGTGTTGGTGATAATTGAACTTGTGTAATCCATTTTAATATTTCTTGTGGATTACCTTGAAACTTCTCTGCAATGTCTGTATTGAAAAAATGTATTCCTTGAACCATATTCGTTTCAATATCGTTACGTTCTTTTTGTGGAATGAAATCTTTAGCTACATAATCATCAAAGATTTTAGAACTATCAAATTCACTATGATACGCCCTTCCGAAAGCTGATACTAACGACGTTACACTTGCTTCACCTTTTTTCACGCACATACACTCCTTCATTTTCACAACAAAAATAGGGTCCCCCTGGCCAGGAGAACCCTATTATACACTTTATTTTTATATTGGTAAATTATAGCATAAATAAGTTTTTTTGTCAAGTTTTCCGCCCACTAACACTCCGGCACTTTGTATATTCTCCGCAGGAACATCGAAATTATATACACAATTTTCCGAATTATTTATTCATTCTTTTTTGAGCAGTATTAGTATCTTGAGATACTGGTATGTGTTCGGTAGCTCTAGATAAACCGGTTTTTGGCATATTAACATAGATCGCTTCAGAAGCACCCTTTTCTATTTGATATGTCTCGTGAAAAACACCGACACTCCCATTATCTTTAATCTTATTATTGTATGATTTCCAAGCATATGAATGGTTTTTTCCGTGAGCATAGTTTACTAATTCGTCGAATCCCTTCCAGTATTGAATTAAGATTACTTTTCTCCAACTAAATAAGAATTCTGTATGTAAGAAACCCCATTGTGGATTTTGATATAATTCTTTAATCATAGGTCCCATAGCATTAAAAACTGGTATCCACTTCCAAAATTTTAATAGGTTATTAATACGCATACCAATAATAAAAACAACAAATTCTTGATCCTTGCTATTGGCTATATGCCTGCCGTTAAAAATTTTAGCCCCCACTTTAATCCCCCTTTTTTACTGAACATAAATAATGTGCAGCTCCCAAATAAACCATAACACTTTTCCATGAATTTTCCAATTGATTCAACATAGATTATGAAAGGCTGTACTTAACAATAAAGGGTATATGTTTCCTACCTTTTTATTATTAACAGCTATTTTTAATATTTGTTCTAGACCTCCTTTTCACCAGGCACATTTCCATAATATATTTCAATAACGATAGCATTGTCGCCCCCTTTCTAAACAGAATATTTTTTAGTTCATTTGAGTTAGGACAACATCACATCACACTTTTCACATTAGGGGATTATTGGATAAATAAGTTTTTCGGTGAAATTTCCAGCCCATTACTACTCAGCCACTTTGTATTTTCTCCGGCAGGAAAATTGTCGATTCACACCGAACATTCCAGATTATAACAATACATATGGAGGCCAATATGAAACGATTAGTCATTATTACAGTAGGAAAAACCCACAGTGGAAAAACAACATTTGCTAAAGAACTAGAAAAAAAGTTACCCCACTCTTTCGTTATGGATCAAGATAGCCAAGCAGAATTTATTAACACGCATTATGAAAAATTACAGCCAACTGAAGGCCTTAATACATTTAAGCACGCTCTTTCGAAATTCATTGTTGATTATGCAAAAGAACATACAAATTTACACCTTATCATTTGCAACTCAAATAGAAGCCGAAACGGCCGGATGTATTTGCTGAATGAGCTGTTTAAGGAAGAGGAATATGTACGCATACTCGTTCGTTTTGACATTCCAGATGATATTCTTTATGAAAGAGTAGCTCGTAGTAAGCGAAGTATAAATATATTTAGAGGTAACTATTCCAGTTTCAAAGAAGTACTCGTTCGGCAACAGGCTGAATCTCAACATGAAGATGTAGTAGATCCTGTAGAAAATGAAGCTGATTATTTGTTTGTTATTCGCGATAGTAAAGATGTGAAATCTACTATAGAAGAAATTGTTCATCTTGCTGAAGATTTGTCCCCTATCCCAAAATAAAAGACTATAAGAATCACATAATCATAGATTATTATGCAAATACTTCCTCTAGGCGCCGAACATGGTATATAATAATAAAATAATCTACTTCTATATGCTCAATTTTACACAAAACAGCTCATGCATATGAAAGAAAAGAGGTACAAAAATATGAAAACAAAACAAACAATCGCTGCGTCTACACTAGCTTTAGCAATGATTGCTGGCGCAAACTCTACTCATGCGGAAGTAACTGATGCTACTCCCCAGCAAAGTACGGGAGATCGCTTAGCTGAAATTAAGCAACATAGACAAGAGTTAGATGCGAAATTGCAGCAGCACAAAGAAAATGTGGGTCAAACATTAAATGAACTTAACCAAGTTAAGGAAAATGTTGATACAAAGGTGAATGAACTACATGAACGTAAACAAGTTGCAGATGAAAAAATTGGCGAGATTAAACAACATAAACAAGAGTTAGATGCAAAACTTCAGCAAGACAAACAAATCGCCGAAGATAAAATCGCTGAAATTAAAGAGCATAAGCAAACTGTTGATGAAAAGGTTAATGAGATTAAAGAACATAAACAAACTGTTGATGAAAAAGTGAATGAAATTAAGCAGCATAAAGAAAATATCGATGCAAAGTTTAATGAGCTTAAGGAAGTAAAAAAACAGGTAGATGACAAATTAGCTGAGTTAAAGAAAGCGAAACAAACTGCTGAGGACAAACTTGCTGAAATTAAAGAAAATAAACCGAATACAGGTAACACATTAGAAGAACTTAAGAAAATTAAAGGCAATTTAGATAGTCTTTCATCTAACTTAGAACTAGCTAAACAAGATGTGAAAAACAAATTAGCTGAGTTACAAGAAGCTAGACAAGATTTACTAAATAAAATAAACGAAATGAAACAAGCGAAACAAACTGTTTCAGACGATTTAACAAAGAAAAAACAAGACTTAGATATTAAAATAAACGATTTTAAACATACTGAGAAAAAAATTGATGACAAATTAGCTGAGTTACATACAACGAAGCAAAATGTAGATAACAAAATTAATGAAGTATCACAACCTAAACACACGACAGTGAATAATAACACTACAACTACTACTGTTCCAGAGAAAAACAATGCTAGAGAACTTCCTAACGCTGGTAGTGAACAATCAAGTAACGTGCCACTCGGAATGTTATCCATCTTAGGCGGCGTTTTATTACTTGCGCGTAATAAAATTAAAAATTATTTATAAAACCGTTATAATTTATATTATATAATCTACTGTCCCTTCTCTAAGAAGCCTATGTATAGGCTTCTTAAGGAAGAGACCAAATATACTGGTTATCCCTCTAAAGTTAGATTCTATTTCTATCCACATATCATTTGTTGTAAAGGCAAACCCTTCATTGTTTCAATATGATAATCCCCCCTAAAAACATATATATCAATTATTTTATGAAATTCCAAACTTATATTAGTTCCTTATGCTTAAACAAAACTGAAAAACTTTCACTCATACTGTACTCAACTAAATTATGCTGACAGGAAAGTGTACAATTCTTTAACATTGTTAACTCTCAATTCATACACTACTAATAGTACTTGTGTAGCAATAAAATTTTCCAGATCAGCTAGACTGCCACATATTCACCCTCTACTAGTGCCTACAGGATATTTTCATCCTCCCTCCCATAAAGTCCTTATTCTTCTAATTACTACATGACCCTGTTCCATTGCTACATTAGAACGACATCTATAAATATATATAAGGAGTGAAATACATGGGTTCAACAAAGCTCACAGGACGAGTCATTTATAAAGGAGATCCTGGCTATCTAGAAGCTATTAAGAATTGGAATCCTTACGTTGATGTCTTCCCCCTCGTCTTTGTTTTTGCACAAAATTCATATGATGTCAGTAACGCCATTAAATGGGCTCGCGAAAATCATGTTCCCTTACGTGTCAGAAGCGGTCGGCATGCGCTAGATAAAAATCTTTCTGTAGTAAATGGCGGCATTGTTATCGATGTAAGTGATATGAACAAAGTTAGTTTAGATAAAAAGAATGGTATAGCAACCGTTCAAACTGGAATTCACGTCGGTCCACTTGTAAAAGGACTAGCTAGGGAAGGTTTCATGTCACCGTTTGGAGATAGTCCAACAGTTGGAATTGGTGGCATTACAATGGGCGGTGGATTTGGAGTAGTCTCACGAACAATCGGTCTAATAAGTGATAACCTTATTGCTTTGGAAACAGTAGATGCGACAGGCCGAATCATTCAAGCAGATCTATGTTGCAATAAAGATTTATTATGGGCTTCTAGAGGTGGTGGTGGTGGGAATTTCGGATACAATACTGAATATACATTGAAGCTTCACCGTGCCCCTAATACTGCCACAGTCTTCAATATCATTTGGCCATGGGATCAATTAGAAACTGTTTTCAAAGTGTGGCAAGAATGGGCTCCTTTTGTAGACTCACGATTAGGATGCCTACTTGAAATTTACAGCAAAATAAATGGACTTTGTCATGCAGAAGGTATTTTTTTAGGTTCAAAAAACGAGCTTATAAACTTATTAGAACCTTTAACAAGTGCTGGAACTCCAACACAAATTGTTATAGAAGAATTACCCTACCCAGCCGCTATAGATTTCTTAGATCCGGATGAGCCAATCCCTGGTCGATCTGATCAGAGCGTTAAGTTTTCTTCGGCTTGGGCACTTAACCTTTGGCCGGAAGAGCCTATTTCAATTATGAAACAATTTTTAGAAGAAGCTACTGGAACGGAAGCTAATTTCTTTTTTATTAATTGGGGAGGTGCTATAAGTAAAGTACCTAGCAATAAAACAGCTTTCTTTTGGCGTAGCCCATTATTCTATACGGAATGGACTGCTAGTTGGAAAGATAAGTCCGAAGAGGCTGCAAATCTAGCATCAGTTGAAAGAGTACGCCAATTAATAAAACCTTATGTAACTGGTTCTTATGTTAATGTTCCAGATCAAAACATCGAAAATTTCGGACAAGAATATTACGGATCAAACTTTGCTAAACTTCGGAAAATAAAAGCAAAATATGACCCTGAAAATCTATTCCGTTTTCCACAAAGTATACCACCCTCTTCCTCTTGTTAATGTATGACAAAATAAATAAAGCCTCTTTAATTTAAATAAAAAAAGGAACTCTTACAATCGTAAGAGTTCCTTTTTCATCATACCAATTGCCCATCTCTAAGCGTCAATATACGATCACATACATCGAGCATTCTCTCATCATGTGTAATCATAATTGCTGCTTTTTGACTTTCTTTCACTTCACGTTTCATCATTTCAACGACTTCACGTGCGCGTTTTGAGTCTAAGCTTGCAGTTGGTTCATCAGCTAATATTAAATCTGGGTTGTTCATGAACGCACGAGTGATTGCTACCCTTTGTTTTTCCCCACCCGATAGTTGATTTGGATAATGAGTTTTTCTTTCAGATAATCCAAATGCTGCTAGCAAGTGATCCGCACGTTTTTCTGATTCTTGTTTGTTTTCTTTTTTTAACTTTGCAATGTAAAGCAATTGTTCTTTTACATTTAAATATGGAACAAGATTTGCGAACTGGAAAATGAAGCCGATTTTTTTCAAACGAATGTCTGTCATTTCCTTTTCTGATAACTTCGTAATATTTTGCTCACGAATGTAAATATCCCCTTTTGAGGGTGATAATAAAGCACCCGCGATTGATAATAACGTACTTTTCCCTGATCCAGAAGGACCGACGATCCCGATAAACTCTCCAGCTTTCACATCAAGCGACATCGGATGAAGGGCTGTTACTTCCGTATTCCCTTCTCCGTACACTTTACTTACTCTGTCTAATTTTAATAATGAAGTCATTACATCCCGCCTCCAATTGCTTCTAATGCATCAACTTTTAATACTTGATATAACGAAATAAGTGTTCCTAAAATACTAATTACGATAAAGATTGCTGCATATTGCGCAATCATCGGTGTTGTTAATAAGAACGGCATACCCGCTGGTAAAATTTGTTCTAATCCTTGTACAAGGACAATACTAATTACCATCGCAACGACTGATAAGAATAATGCCTGCACGACTAAGCTATTTGCTAAATAAGAATTCTTTGTACCGATTGCTTTTAATACACCTAATTGTTGTGTTTTTTGCAGTGTAATGACGTAGAAGAATACACCGATTAGTAACGCAGCGATAACAAGTAAGAACGCGATAATCATCGTTAATGTTCCTTGCTCTTCTTTAAATCCTGGAATACTTTGTAATACTTCTTTTTTGTCGATAACATGTGCATTTTTAATTTCTTTATCTGTATTAAGCGCAATTGCACTATAATCTTTTTGGTTTGGTTGTGAGATGGCGCCCCATACGTCTTCATTTACATAAACGACTGGTGTATGGCTAAACATTTGATCTTTCGTAAATCCTACGATTTTAAATTCTTTCTTTGAAACAGGATCAATAATTGTATCCCCAATATCGATACCTTTTTCTTTAATTGATTCATCGGCAACCATCTCGTTGTTTGCTGTACCCAATTTCTCACCTTTTACAATTTTCGGTTCTAAAAATGAATCACGTTCACTTGAGAAAATAGCGACATCAACTTTTTTCGAACTATCTTTCTTTTCATAAGTTGAAACTTTCACACGAAACGGAACTGCCTCTTTCTCGCCTGCTTGATTTACTACGTTATCTACATCTTCTTTCTTAATTTGTGAACGAAGTAATTTATTTTCCGCATCATCCGCTAGTACAAATTTATTTGCCTCCATATTTTGAATCGATGAAGCATTATCATATGATAATCCATTTGCTAATCCTGAAATTACAAGGACTAAAAATGATAATAACACCATAATAAGTCCGATTAATCCGTATCTTAATTTTGATTGTTTTAATTCACGCAGAGCTAAAAACATTTCGCTCGCTCCTTCCTATTACTTTCTATGCACTTATCATAAAAAAGAAATATGAACGGAATATGAACAGAAGATTACAGAAGAAAGATTAAATTTTCAGAAAGTATTGAAAACAAATGAAATCCTTGATACAATTCAGTCAAATAATCTTGACCGAGTAATTTAATTCAAGGAGTTGATCATTTTGAAGCCCATGTTAACACTAACTACTTATAGCCAACTAAAAGCAATGAGCGATCCACTACGTGTCGAAATGATGATGCGTCTATGCGAACGTCCTTATACAGGACAACTACTATCTGAGAAATTCGGCATTTCAAGGGCGAAAATTCATTATCATTTAAAAGAATTAGAAAAAAATGGTTTTATAGAGATCGTTTATACAGAAGAAAAGAATGGCATCGTTCAAAAGTTTTACCAATCTGTCGCTAAAGGCTTCACCCCTGCCGCAGACCTATTACCTCATTTAGAAATATTAAGCGAATCAAGTCGCCAAATCTTTTTACAAATGACGGAAAGAACGAAACTTCATATTCTCGCTGCACCAGAAGAAGCTTTTACATTACGAAAAGTAAGCGAAGACCCAGCTGAATGGAATTACGTTTCATCCTGCTGGGAGTTTGATGCCACGCCAGACCAATTTCAAGTGTGGGTGAAAAAGTTTTATGAAGTGATGTCTGAATTAAACGAGATCACAAAAGACGCGGATAAAGATCCAAATAGTAAAGCTTATTATATTTCTACTACTGCACTACAAATCGACGAACGAGCAATGCAGCGATTTGTTAAAAAAGAAGAAAAATAAACTTGTCGGCGTTTGTCGATAAGTCGATATTTCATGTCGAAACGTCGATATATTTCATTTTGCGTCGATATAATCAAAGTTGTGTTCGATATAATTTCATTTACAAAAAAATCGTAATACGATTTTTTTTACACCAACGGTCAAATTTATTTTACCGAATAATTTTTTTATAAAGGAGTAGATTAAATGGACATATTGAAAAACCGGAATTTCCTCTTATTATTTTTAGGGAGAATTTTTACAAACATAGGAGATAGCTTGTATTATGTAGCAGCGATGTGGCTCGTATATGAGCTGAGTGGTGATCCTTTTTATTCTGGATTGGCTGGTTTCCTTACATTATTACCTTCTGCATTACAATTTCTTACCGGTCCATTCGTTGATAGATGGTCTATCAAAAACACCCTCGTCATCACACAAGTTTTGCAATGCATTCTTATATTAATCATTCCAATTACACACTACTTCGATCTATTAACAGTTCAACTACTACTCATCATCATGCCCATCGTATCCTTTATCGAACAATTCGCCTATCCCGCACAATCAAAAGCTTTACCACTTCTACTGAATAAAACACAATTATTAAAAGGAAATTCACTCTTTTCATTTGCGTATCAAGGCATTGATTTAATTTGCACGACTCTTTCTGGAATATTAGTCGCTCTACTTGGCGCAATCACTTTATATGTAATCGACTCTTTTACATTCGCGGTTACTGCGCTTTTATTTATTTCATTAAAAATACCGAAACAAACAGAAACCAATGTAGACTTTCCTGCTGAAAGCAACAAATCCTTTTCGGTCAAACAATATTTCTCTGAATTAAAAGAAGGCTTTTCAATCGTCTTTCGTTCTTTAATGAGAGTATTCTTAATCGGTTCAGTTGTCGCTAATTTTTCAATTGGTATGACGATGGCAATACTCCCTTCTTTCGCTGATTCTTTAGGTGGTGTGAAATTATACGGCTTCTTTTTAGCTGCTATATCAGCCGGTAGTTTAATTGGAGCACTATTCAGTTCATGGGTTGGTAAACGTAATGTTGGCCGTGTCTCTATTATTAGCTTTGCGGCTGGCGCTTTCTTTTGGTTTCTTTCTACGATTGTACCGTTTCAATGGTTATCTATTTTTTTATTCGGCTTAGCTTGGATACCAATTGGTGCGATAAACGTATTATTTGCGACGATCAGTCAAATGGCAACTCCAAATCAATACCTTGGACGCATCAATTCAGTCATGCGAAGTATGGGTACAATCGCTATGCCGTTCGGTTCTTTAATTGGTGGATACACTGCAAATGTATATAGTAGCCAACTCATTTTCGCACTCGCTAGCATCGGAATTTTATTCATTTCTCTCGTATGGCTGTTACATCCGAAATTACGTTCATTACCGAAAGCTGATGAGATTACAGCGGATACTTTTGGAGTTCGGTTTAAGGAAGAACGTGGGAAAGATACTGCTTTATAGCAGAAAGAAAATATTATCTAATCCGTAATGTGTAGTTATAATAAAATTATTTAATTTTGTATGTAAGATACTTCACTTCACTAAAAAATATAACAATAAAGTTGTTTAAAAATCTAAGTTTTATTCAACAATAGCGCCCTCTAATGGAATAACTAAAACGTTCAGTTAACGATTTGATGGCCATTCCCTCTGTATCTTCCTTAATTGAATAATTCGGCCTGTACGATAAGCATCATGAAGCATGGTGTCCAGTAATTTACCCTCAAATGAATTTTGTTCAAGCTCTTTTTCGGAAAAGGTAAAGCCTGTATCGTTGATTACCAAGTAATCGTTGATACAGGCTTTTTTAATGTTTGTTCAACTAACTCATGCGTTAGTTCAATAAGATTTTATTAATCTCTGTCCTATATTCATCTTCATCAAATACGAATTGAGGTATTAAATTACATATCATAAGGTTCAAGCTTCAAAATAAATTCTTCAACATCCTTGCCTCTTGCGTTGGAAAAACCCTTATCTTCAGAGATGATTTTAAACCCGCATTTTTCCAATACCCTGATGGAGGCGAGGTTATCTTTAGCGGAACGAGCATAGAGTGGGCGTATCTTAATATACTCCAGAAACTCTGACAACGCTAAAGTTGCAATACCATGACCCCAATATTCCTTCCCAATCCAGTAGCTTACTTCGGATTCGCCGAACTGTTCAAAGTTCGAGACGTGTCCAGTGACAATGCCATTCAATAATATAGTCTTAATTGTGATGGTCTCGTCAGCGATAATTTTTGTCCAATGGTCAAAAAATGAGTCCTTATCAGTGGGGTCTTTAGCTGTAAAGGCAGCCATATAGTTCGCCGTTGAATCTAGTTGTTGTTCGAAAAAGATAGGAAGATCTTCCTCTATGATATCTCGTAGCTTCACTTCGCTTTTGCTAATGGATTCCATATAATTGACAAGCTCCTTAACATATTTTTGAATATAAATTCTTCAAAGTTTAGAGAAATTCCTTCTTCAACTATGCCAGTTAGTTGAATTAAAAAGTTTATTTATTGGCCAATGGTATAAAGTCCAAGTTTTCATCCCTAAGATAGTACATTGTCCCATTATCTGTTTGTGCTTCTCTAATGGATACAACCTCATGCTATTTATCCTTTATTTTTTTGCTTAAGGGATATTGTCATTTAGCTACTAACTCCTTTAAATACTTAAAGTCAAGGTCCTCGCACCAAGGCTACGTCCTCCACCATAAAATAATATACCTAATATCATAGATTATCTATTATGACTATGTATTTTAAATTTATCTGTTTAGATAAAAAAAGATAGTAGGGGCATTCATCCCTTACTATCTTTACTATTGATATTTATGTGTCTTTAAATATATAAGTGATGTACTTTTTTGATATTATGTGTGACATTGAATACACGTTACTACAATGATAATCATGATGTACATTCACATGTCTTCTTTTTCATTTATTTAGGAAGCTCAACCCGAACAGTCGTCCCTTCTCCTTTCGTGCTATAAACTGAAACGTTTCCTTGATGCAGTTCAACAATCTTCTGCACAATCGACAACCCTAAACCGCTACCTTCTACGTTTCTTGCCCTAGCTGTGTCTACTTTGTAAAAACGATCAAATATACGATCCATTTCTTCTTTTTCCATACCAATTCCGTTGTCTGATATAGAGATCATCACACTTGATTCTAATTCTTCTACAACAAATTCAATCGTTCCGCCGTCGTTTGAAAACTTAATGCTATTCGTAAAAATATTACTCCATACTTGATGAAGTAAGTTTTCATCACCGTTTATGATGATGTCCGGCACATCAAATTCGACAGCTATATCTTTTTCACGCCATTTCCATTCGAGCATAAAAATGACGTCTTTAATTTGCTTTTGTAAGTGAAACTCTTTAATTTGTAGAACTTTCTCTTCCTTATCTAATGAAGCGAGCGTAAGTAACTGTTTACATAAACTAGACATCCGCTTACTTTCGCCCTCAATAATTTTCAAATAATGTTTTCTTTCCTCTTCACTCATATTCTCCGATTGTAATGTTTTCGAAAAACCTTGTATCGAAGAAAGCGGCGATTGAAATTCATGCGACACGTTAGAAACGAACTCTTGCCTCATTTGATCTAATTCTTTAATACTCTTCGTCATCTTTTGAAAATTAGTCGCTAGTGTACCAATTTCATCTTTTCGATTTTCATCTAATTCAATATCATATTCACCACTTGCAATCTTTTGAGTCGCTTTCGTAAATGTTCGAATAGGACGAACGATATAACCTGCTGCGATCGCTATAAAAATGATACTTAATACAACGATGAAACCGAGTAATACCGCTAGAAAAATTCGCATCTCACCGAATTGTTGCTGAATGTCAGGGCGAATGAATAAAGCGTACTGTTTATCACCATGTTTTAGCGGTACACCGACACTATTAATTAATTCATTATCGAAAAATCCTGTAATAAAGAGGCGCGTTGGATATGTGGAAACGCCATTAAACGTCTCACCTTGCAATACTTTATGAACGGTATCATCACTAATTGTTATCTTACGAAACGCATTCCCAATACGCTTTCCATGATTTTCGTCATCTACAATATAAATTTCATACCCTAACTTCGCAATAGACTGTAAGTATGCCTCTTTATTCTCTTCACTTTGCTTTTCATATAATGATTTTACTTCTTTAGCATACATTAAAATCTTTTCACTATTGTACGGTTTTAACTTCACTTGATAATATACGTTCGTTAATAAAAAACCGATAATGCTACTAAGAAGCATAATACCGACTGTCATAAAAACAAATCTAGAATATAGTGATTTCATTTTATTTCAACTCCAACTTATAACCGAGTCCGCGTACTGTCGTAATTTGAAAATCATCTGTTCGTTTTGAAAAACGATCTCTCAGTCGCTTCACATGAACGTCAACTGTTCGTTCATCTCCTTCAAAATCCATTCCCCATACTAATTCAATTAATTCTTCTCTTGAAAAGGTTCTTCCAGGATAACTAGCAAGTTGTGATAATAATTCAAATTCCTTTAATGGAAGCAAAATCGTCTGACCGTTACACTTCACTTCAAACCCTTTTCGATCAATAGTCGTTCCGTGTAATGTAATAATATCAGCACTAAGCATTTGATAACGGCGCAATAAAGCTTTCATACGGAAAATTACTTCAGCTGGTTCAAATGGTTTTACAATATAATCGTCCGTACCAGAAATGAATCCTTTTTCTTTATCGACTAGCTGATCTTTTGCAGTTAATAAAATAACAGGTATATCATGATACTTCCGGATTTCTTCGCATAACGTATAGCCATCAACAAACGGCATCATAATGTCTACTATCGCAAGATGAATATTTTCTTTCTCTAAAACGCCTTGCGCTACCTTTCCGTCTTCCGCTTCAAAAACTTTAAAGCCCTCTTTTTGTAAATGGTAATGCAATAACTCTCTAATATGTTTATCATCATCAGCTAATAAAATATGTATCATCTTCATTAAACCCTCTCTTGTTCATCCTTCTACATTCTTACATTAAGAAACAATTGTACTTTTTGCAAGAAAAAGAAAAACAAACTGCTATTAGTTTTTTTGAATAAGAGTTGATACATAATACGCTACAAGCCAACATTTTAAAATAAATAAAAAGAATCTATTTTGAAAAAAATTATTCAAAATAGATTCTTTCGTTTTAGTATTAAGATTATTTTAATAAAAAATAATTTCTAAGCCTTAGAAATATCAACAAATCCTTCTCCAAATACATCACGAACATCGTGTATAGCGATGAACGCAGCCGGATCCGTAGTTTGAACAATCCGTTTTAGCTTCACTACTTCTTGCTTATTAATAACAATATAAAGAATTTCCTTCGGCGTTTTCGTGTAATAGCCATGACCTGAGTACACAGTAACCCCTCTGCCCATTAAGGTAGTTACCTTCCCGGCAATTTCATTCGGGTTATCAGAAATAATCGTAATGGCTTTCTTCGGATTTAAACCTTCAATTACAAACTCCATCACTTTCGTTGCTACATATAGCATAATAATTGTTATCATCAGTTTTTCTGCACCAATGATGAAATAAGATGAAAACGCAACAATTAAATCGAAGAACAGTAAACCATAGCTAATGCTCCACCCTAAATACTTATGCGTCATCCTTGCTAAAATCGTAGTACCTGCAGTTGTTCCGCCAACACGAATAATAAGACCAATCCCGCACCCGATAAATATTCCTCCGAAAATGGCATTTACGAGCATTTCATCCGAAGCAATCGTCCAGCCTTCTGTCAAATGAAGAAATAGCGAGTTCGTAACTACAGCGATAATCGTATAAATCGTTGTAATCTTATTTAAAAATTTATAACCGGCTATTAACAAAATCGCATTTAAAATTAAGTTAACTAAGCCCGGTGACCATTCAAATAAATAGTACGTAATAATCGTGATACCTGTTACCCCTCCCTCACCAAACTCATTCGGGATAACAAACAGATTGACACCTAACGCAAAAAGAAATGCACCAATAATAATAAAAATAATGTCTGTCGTTCTTTTTTTCATACAGTACCTCACTTCTTATGTAAATATTTATTCTGTCATAAACTCTCACCATTATATCGTGGAATATTCAAATCGAACAGTGGTTTATTTTTATTTTAATATAGGGTAATAAATCAACTTCATCCTACATCCACAAGTAATTAAAAAAGTAAAACAACTGTATTTATTATGTGCTACAAATAAAGTTTTGATTTCACATGCAATTCACGCTAAAAAATGAATATGAACACTTACTCGCACAAACTTCGAATAAAAAACAAATAGGCGAAGCTATAGAATAGACTTCGCATCAAGCGTGTGAGCACAGAGATTTATATGAATTTTTATATTCATACATTACAGAAATAAATTTACTTATCTTTCTCCATATATTCTTTAATCTTTCGTTCTTCCCACTCTTTTCCGAATATCCCAAATGGAAAAGTTGTCAAACCGTGTATAACGATACCTATCCCCCAACCTCCAAGTGGATATAAAAACCATAATTTGCTTGAATCAGAGCTTATATTTATAAAAAAAAGCATTAAGTTAACTAGTATATAGACCGTTAAATGAATGTAAAAAGCTTTTAAATTCTCCATCCTTTTTTTAGCTCGTAAATAAACCTCATCTCGCTCCATCCTTAAACACCTCTTTCATTATTGTATTTTTTAAACTCGCTCCGATTTAAACATCATATTCTAATCGAAAATCCCTTATTCTCAAAAAAACACAAAATAAAAAATACCCATCAAATTTTCATACATATGATAATTTAATGGGTACTGCATGATACATTTAGTTTTTACATTTATTGTTTGGAGTAAATTGCAAATAACGACTTATACTCGCCTTATTAAGACCAGATCCATACATCCTCATTATTTTCAACGTTGCTCTTTACTTCATGAACTTTTTCGATATGATCCGTTGTGTTGTAGTTAATAGAAATTCCGCCCCAGCCTACATACTTCATATCAATTTTCACTTTCTCACCCATATTAAATACTTGTCCCTTCGTTAAGAAAACATCAATAATAGCTTTCTTTCCATTTACTGATGGATACTGAACAATGACATATTTAGTGGAATCGTCTCCCTCATCGTTCATCGTTCCTACTTTTGATACTTCCCCAATCACATAATCAGGAGAACCGTCTTCTTTCATGTGCATACCTAATTTATTTGACGTATTTTCAACTGTATTTGCAATCATATATTCCGTAAAATTACGCATCATAGATCCAGTAGCTTTTACTTCATCCCCTACTTTCACATTTGAAAATGAATCAATATACACACTAACAGGTTCCTCATATTGCTTAGATTTTACGACAATTACACCGTTATCCACTTCTACTACTCGCCCTTCTAACGTCGAGAAATTCGATTCAATAGAAGCGGCACTCGCTTTTGACAGTTCTAATCCTGGTAAATTCGTTCCTGATAATGCTGCGATCCCTAAAGCACCTGCTAAAATTAATTTTTTCATACCCATATGTAACCTCTCCATTCATGATAATCTTATTTTTTGATTGGATACGACCAACCTGTAATCATTATAGTTACAGATTATAAAGAATAGCAACCATCTTTCTTATGCAATGTTGCATACTGGAATTTTTAAATATAAAGTTTGATAAAAAGATTTATTGTATCTTATTCATATATTCAACAATAGTGTTAGGTTCATAAATAACAGCAGGTGTATTTGTTAATGGTGGCGAAATTAAATGTCATGTACTATGTTCTTCAACTCTACGGTTTGTATAGTCGTAGTTAATTACATTATGTAGGAGCGGAATTAATATGTTAATGAAACCAAAAAGATTACAGCCAGGAGATATTGTGGCGACAGTAAGTTCTTCATGGGGAGGTGCTGGTGATTCTAAGCTAAGATGGCGATATGAGCAAGGAGTAAAAAGATTAGAAGACGTCTTCGGTCTTAAGGTTGTCCCAATGCCAAATAGTTTAAAAGGTAGCGAATACCTTTACAACAACCCTAAGGCTCGTGCAGAAGATTTAATGACAGCATTTAAAGATACTCGTATTAAAGGAATTATTACGAATATTGGCGGTGAAGATAGCATCCGTTTACTTCCTTATATAGATTTTAATGTTATACGCGAAAATCCGAAAATCTTTATGGGCTATTCTGACGATACCGTTTCACATTTGTTTTGTCATAAAGCAGGAATTCCCTCTTTTTACGGTCCAGCAATCTTAACTGATTTTGCCGAAAATGTGGAGATGGATCCATATACAATTGAAATGGTGAATCGAACTCTCTTTTCAAATGAGAATATTGGCGAGATTCAACCAGCTCATGAATGGACGAGTGAGCGTTTAGAATGGATAGAGGCGAATAAGGATCAACGGCGTACGATGCAGCAAAACAATGTATATGAGCTACTTCAAGGCTCTACTACTGTACAAGGGCGTTTAATTGGTGGTTGTATGGAAGTACTGGAATTTGCAAAAGGAACGGAACTTTGGCCTGAGAAAAAACATTGGGAGAATAGTATCCTTTTCTTTGAAACCTCTGAAGATCATCCAGAACCAAGTTATATAAAGTATTGGTTACGAAATTATGCAGCGCAAGGCATTCTACAAAAAGCAAAAGGCATCATTTTTGGTAAACCGAAAGACGAAAAATATTATGAAGAATATAAACACGAAATACTTACAGTTATGAAGGAATATAATTTAGAAGATTTGCCGATTCTTTATAATTTAAATTTTGGCCATACCGAACCGAAGTTTATTTTGCCTTACGGCGCGATGGCAGAAATTGATTGTGAAAATGAGTCTTTCTCTATTTTAGAAAGTGGCGTGGAATAAAGTGAAAAAAGTGTGGGATTTCCCCCACACTTTTTTCACTTGCTTCCTTCCCCTGCTAATTAAAGAATTATCCCAGAAAAACTCCCCTTCATAACTTCCTTTTCAAGTTGATTCCTACATGTAAACATCGCAATAATTTTTGTGCGATTTTTTTCATCAGGTTCAAATTTTTCAATGGTTACGTCACAACGAATCGTATCACCGCTAAAAACAGGACGTAAAAATTCAAAATCCATTTTGCGCGCTAGTACGTTATAATCACCGCCAATTTTTGTAGGCAACGTTGATGTTAAAAGTCCTTGTACAACAAATTTCCCTTGTTCATCTGGTGTAACATGGTGGATCCCCTCATCCTTAGATACTTCTGTAAATAAAACAACATCTTCTTTTGTAAAAGTTCGTTCGAAGGTGATTTTTTCGCCTACTTGTAATTTCATCGATACCCCTCCTCAAAAACACTTTTAAAATAAGAAAAACCGAAATTAAAAATCATTTCGGTTTTCAAAACTGTAGAAGTCTATATTTACTTTAGCGAATGAACAAACAACCCACTGCGCAGTTTCGGTTCAAACCACGTTGATTTTGGCGGCATAACTTCCCCTGCGTCTGCGATTGATAATAAAGCTTCCATTGATGTCGGATATAATGAAAACGCTGCTTTATATTCACCGCTATTTACAAGGCGTTCTAATTCTTCTAATCCGCGGATTCCTCCGACAAAATCGATGCGTGAATCAGATCGCGGATCATGTATTTCAAGTACTTGGCTTAATAAATGATCTTGCAGAATAGATACATCTAAACCTTTAACGAGATCATTCGCATCAAACGTTTCCTCTTTCACAGTGAGCTTATACCACTTCTCGTTTACATACATGCCAAATGATTTTGGTTCATTTGGTTTATACGGAGAACCATTTGCTTCTTCTACATAAAAGTACTGCGTAATTTGCTTTAAAAACTGCTCGACTGATAAACCATTTAAATCTTTCACAACCCGGTTATAGTCCCAAATTGATAATTCATCATGAGGGAATAAAACAGATAGGAAGAAATTGAATTCCTCTTCTCCTGTGTAATTCGGATATTGTTCTCTTCGCATTAGCCCTACTTTTGCAGCTGATGCAGAGCGGTGATGTCCATCTGCAATGTAAAGACTAGGAATATCTTCAAATGCGTTTACTAAATTTGCAATTACTTCTTCATCTGCAATCTTCCACGCAACATGCTCCACACCATCTTCTGCTGTAAATTTATAGATTGGCGCATGTTCTTCTTTCCAGCTTGCAATGAAACGTTTCACTTCTTCTTTTGTACGATACGTTAAAAAGATTGGCCCCGTATTTGCGTCACACACATCTACGTGGCGAATACGATCAAGTTCTTTTTCATGACGCGTTCTTTCATGTTTTTTAATTGTATCATCTTCATACTCGTCAATCGATGTACAAACGACAAGGCCTGACTGCGTTCTTCCTTGCATCGTCAGTTCATAAATGTAAAGCGCTGGCTCCTCATCTTGAACGAACACTTCTTCTTGTATAAATTGCTTTAAATTTTCACCCGCTTTTTCATATACGCGATCATCGTACGGTGAAAGTGCTGGATCTAAATCAATTTCTGCTTTATCAACGTGTAAGAAAGAATATGGATTCCCTTTTACAACTTCTCTTGCCTCTTCACTATTTAATACGTCATACGGTAAAGCTGCTACTTGTGCTGCTTTTCCTTCTACTGGACGAATAGCACGAAACGGTCGGATTTTTGCCAAGTTTCTCTCTCCTTTACACAATCATTCGAACAGCTACAACACCTGTGATTTTGCTTATATTTTCCACAATATTCTCTTTCATTATATCATCAATTCCGTTATCAATATCAATCATTGTGTACGCCCAAGAATGTTTACTACGATTAATCATATCCGCAATATTAATATGATGTTCTGCTAAACGTCCTGTAATTTGTCCTACCATGTTCGGAACGTTTTGATGCATAATTGTAATTCGTTTTTTTCCAATGTACGGAAGCTCTACGTTTGGATAGTTTACTGAATTACGAATATTACCTGTCTCTAAATATTCACGTAATTGACGTGCAGCCATTACTGCACAATTTTCTTCAGATTCAGACGTAGATGCACCGAGATGAGGAGTTGCTGTTACATTTTTCATCTTTATAACATTTTCATTCGGAAAATCCGTTACGTAATGCTGAATAATCTCTTCATCTAACGCTTTTTGAAGAGCTGTTTCATCTACAAGTTCTCCTCTAGAGAAATTGAATAGACGCATTCCTTTTTTCATCGTCTCTATAGCGTGTTCACCAATAATCCCCTTCGTTTGGTTCGTAAGAGGAATATGAAGTGTAATATAATCACACGTTGCAAAGATTTCATCTAAGCTAAACGCTCTTTGTACTTGCGTAGAAAGACGCCATGCTGTTTCAACTGATATATACGGGTCGTAGCCAACAACGTCCATACCTAAAGATAACGCATCGTTCGCAACTAAAGCACCGATTGCGCCAAGACCGATAACACCTAAACGTTTCCCTGCAATTTCTGATCCAACGAATTGCTTCTTCCCTGCTTCAACAAGCTGTGGTACTTCTTCTCCATCCAACTCTTTCGTCCAGCTCACTCCATTTATAATATTACGGGAAGACATAATAAGGCTTGCGATAATAAGTTCCTTCACTGCATTCGCATTAGCCCCTGGCGTATTAAATACTACAATCCCTTTTTCCGTACAACGCTCAACAGGAATATTATTTACACCGGCACCAGCTCTTGCAATCGCCTTTAAATCTTCTGAAAACTCTTCTTCATGTAAAGAATAGCTGCGAAGTAAAATACCATCTGGATGACCTACTTTGTCTCCAATTTCATAGCGATTCCCATCAAAAATTTGCAAACCCTTTTCGGCAATTTGATTTAACGTCTGAACACGAAACATATCCCCATCTCCCTATCTATTTTCAAGCTCAAATTCCTTCATATAGTCTACTAATTCTTGTACACCTTGGGTTGGCATCGCATTGTAAACACTAGCGCGCATACCGCCGACTGAACGATGTCCCTTTAGTGTCACGAAACCGCGCTCTTTCGCTTTTTGTAAAAACTGATTGTTAAGCTCTTCTGACGGTGTTGTAAACGGAATATTCATAAGTGACCGATACGTGGGATCAACTGGTGAAGTAAACAATTTAGATTCATCTAAAAAATTGTAAAGAAGTGAAGATTTCATTCTATTTTGTTCTTCAATCGCAGATACCCCGCCTTGTTCTTTCAACCACTCTAGTACAAGTTTTGCTACATAAATACTAAAGGTTGGCGGTGTATTATATAGGGAGTTATTTTCACTGTAAGTTTCATAGTTTAACATCGTAGGACAAGTACTATTTGCACTGCCAATTAAATCTCTTTTTATAATTACAATCGTTAAACCCGCTGGCCCTAAATTCTTTTGCGCACCCGCATATATGAGACCAAACTTCGTAACATCATATTGTTCTGATAAAATATTTGAGGACATATCCGCAACGAGCGGCACTCTTTCTAAATGTGGAATATCCACATATTTTGTCCCCTCAATTGTATTGTTCGTTGTAATATGTACATAATCTAGTTCTTCATCATTTGGTAAATCATCCATTTTAGGAATCATAGTAAACTTCTCTTTTTCAGAAGAAGCAATCACTTGTACTTCTCCTACTTTTCCGGCTTCTTGCAGCGCCTTTTTAGACCATGAACCTGTCAGTACGTACCCAGCTTTTTTATACGTACTCATTAAATTTAACGGTATCATAGAAAATTGTAATGACGCACCGCCCTGTAAAAATAAAACTTCATACTCATCAGGAATGTTCATTAATTCACGAAGTAAGCTACTTGCTTCATCAATAATACTTTGGAAATAAGAAGATCTATGGCTCATTTCCATAACAGACATGCCTGTCCCGTTATAATTTACAAGCTCCTTTTGCACTTTCTCTAAAACTGGCAAAGGGAGTATAGATGGTCCTGCTGAAAAATTATACACTCTCTCCATCACCCAGATAACCTCCCTATTTCTCATTTTTATTATTTTTTAAACTTTCTGAATTATAACCTATATACAATACACGGTCAATTTGTTTTCCGTTATTACGGTGCAAGACGCAATGGAATCGCTTGCATGTGCACCTTGCTTTTTATAAACATACAAAAAAGTGTTAAGTACATAATCGTACTTAACACTCTAGTAATTAAGTATAATAGCTACTTACTCGTAAAGAACCGATCGAAAATTTGATAAATAGCCGAAAGACCAAAGAGCCAATAAATAGTATCCACAAGCGCCGGCATAGAACCAAACCATTTCTCAACTACATTATAATCTAACGCCACAAACAACCAATTCAAACCGCCAAGAATCACCAAAATTACTGTAAGGTATGACAAAAATTTCATTATGATTGCCCCCTAGGTGATAAGATGGTGAAAGGCCTTTCACTAAAATATATGTAATAGATTCTAAAACTTACCTATTTTATAAAATTTATTTTCGATACCAGCCATTAATAACTGTCTCTGCTTCTTTACTATGTATTTGATATGAATGATTACTATCATTAGATCCGATAAACCAAATTGAAAAACCTTTAAAATATGGCTTCGCTTCTAATACATCTCGGTAAGCACGCCACCCGTTAAGTTGTACATCTTTCGAAAACACATTCGTAACATCTGGGTTCCACGGGCTTTGTAGTCCAAGTTCACGTGCTGGTACATTAAATCCACCAAAATAAACTGGCTTTCCAGTTGTTTTATGTAATGTCTCAAGTTGCTGAACGACATTTTGGCCACGATTGTATACTGTCGTCGCAAATAAGCTTTGTTTTACTTCTTCGTATGATGGATTTCTTTTTCCTGAAACTTCAAACCAACTATCAATACTTACAATGTCCACCTTTTTTAAATACGGACGATTTATTTTCTCTTCAAATTTCGCCTCAAAAGAAGGATCAAAGCTTGCAGTTAACCACCAATTCATTTGATACAAAACATTTCCTTTATACTGCTGGCGAACAAAATTAATCGTATCATTCCAATATCCTTCTGCATATTCCATATTCACGAAATTAGAAGCGATTTTCAGCCCATAAATATTGTACTTACTTGTAATGGAATTAAAAATATCTTGTAAAACAACAGTTTTCCAATTCCAGAAGAAATCGTTAATATTACTAGGGTTCCACTCTGTTTCTCCAATATTTCCTTGCTGAATAAACGGAAACGGCTCCAATATAACTTGTATATTATGCTTTAATAATTCTTGAATTAAAATAATAGCTTGTTTCTTTTGCGCCTGATTAATTACCATATTAGCCGAATTTACATCCGAAATATCTACTTGAATAGGTACATTCACCGTATTTAAATTCAAGCGCTCTACATCTGCTAACACTTTCGCTACATTGCCTACTTCCCATACCGTTACGTTTCCTGATTTTATTTTTCCAGATTGAACAGTATTTACATCCGCCTGTATATTTCCCTGGAAACAAAAAGAAAACAACATGATACACACTCCTAAAATACTTACTAAACTCTTACTTTTCTTCACAAGTTTCCTCCTATAATTTTTGACATACTTGCTTATTCTATACAATGTTTCACATATATTCCACAAGAATATTTAATGAAATTTCATCAATAAAAATGCTATTCACCCTTTATCCATACCTTATTCATACTAACCTCCTAAAAATAGTAAGGTAAATAAAAAAGGAGCGTATTTCCGCTCCTTTTTATCTTTTCACGATTGAAGTTATTGAATTTTTTCTGATAATCTAACCACATCTATCTTTTCGTATAAATAAATTTTTATACTCATAAATGTATCAAAAAATTTTTATCTATATTCGCTTTTTGTTTGTATTACTTTTACATTTACTTCATTCGTATTATTTTCATATCTTTGAATATTCATGATTACACCTCCATTATATTTGTATATAACATCCGCCTAATTATGATATTTGGTAAAATTCACTATTCGAGACGTAATTATTGCAGTAATTACTATAATAATAGCAGTTATCAAGCCAGATTCTCCAATCCAAATCTCAGTTTGATACCCTGTACTTGCACGTGTGAAAGGTCCTTGAATAATGGCATTCCAAGTAGCATGGATGATAACCGAAGGCCAAATGCTACCTGTGATAAGTCGTAAATAAGCTATAATATAACCGAATGGTACAATACAAAGATAGATACCAAGTACTGAAAGAACGACAGATGGTCCCTCTACATATAGACCTGCAATAACTATTGGAACATGCCACGTTGCCCAAATCAATCCACTAATAAGGATGGGCCGTGAAAACTCTGCATCGACTAGCCTTGTGAGCATATAACCTCGCCAACCCATTTCTTCTCCCAAAGCTGGGATTAAGCCAAGCAAACTTCCGAAAATGCCGCTCAATACTACTAGATAAATGAAACTGAATGGTGCCGTTACATACTGAAGTCCAAGCATATTGTAGATTGGTTCTAACATACCACCTTCGGGATGCTGAAACCCCGCAATTCCGCTCAACCAGGCGATAGAATAAGTAATTCCACAAATAATCATAGGGATTAGCAGAGCAAAACCAATCCCCTTCCATATCTTTAAGTTACCGAGACTAAAAGATACATCTTTAAACCCTTCTTTCAGTATTATGCGAGTCAAAATAGAAGATAATGCTGGGGTAAACATATATACCACAATAAGTGGCATACTTTTCGTAATTATTACTACTACATTTAGGATAATTGAAGTAATGATTAAGATACTCAGAAAAAGTTGAAGTCCTATTTTAGCACGTTGGATTTTATCTTTATTGTGGAACGATTTTGCGTGTAATATCATTTTAATCCGCCCTTCCCCTATAATTCACTTGTTTATCGAATATACTTCTTGTCATTTCCACAGACACAACTTAGAATAAAAATATTTTTGTATACAAATTCATTCATCTTTAAAATCCCTCCCAATTTATAATCTAGTCTTACTTACGACTCATCAATGTAATTATTATTTATAAGTTGTCATAGCCGATAGTACAAAAGTGTAATGATTAGTCTATGACCTGTGTCAATTAACCTTATGACAATATGTAACTAGAAAATATGATATGGGATAGATAACAATTGAATTAAGGCAATTGATTCGTGCAAGTACATGAATCAATCTTGCTTTTACAAATAATTCAATTGAGGTGGAAAAAATGAATAAGAAAAGAATAATTGCAATGGTTAGTACAGCTTTATTAGTCACAGGATGTGTAGAAGTAGGAAAGGCTCAAACAGTAGCAGTCGAAAATTCAGGTCAATCAATCCAAAAAAATATAGTTAAATCCATACAATCACAGGCTTACCCATTAAAAACGATAGAGCCGTCAAAATCATTTGAGGATTTAAAACCACTTAAGAAAATGATTGGGAGCGCACAATATGTAGGATTAGGAGAGAATACTCATGGAAGCTCTGAAATTTTTACTATGAAGTTTCGCCTTGTGAAATATTTGGTTACTGAGATGGGTTTTACAAATTTCACAATGGAAGAAGATTGGGGAAACGGCTTAAAACTAAATGAATATATCCAAACAGGAAAAGGAAACCCTAGAGAATTTTTAAACTTGTTATATCCTACTGATGAAATTATAGCCATGATTGACTGGATGAAAGATTATAATGCTAATCCATCCAATAAAAAAAAGATCCAATTTATTGGGCTCGACTTAAAGGAGTTGGACCAAGGTTGCTTTAATAAAGTAATTGATTATGTAAGGCTACATCGACCAGATTTGCTGGCAGAAGTAGAAGAAAATTATAAAGAATTGTCGGCTTTTAATGGAAGTGTAAAGGAATATATGGACCTTGCTCCTGAAATAAAAGAAAAGTTCAAAGCAAACGCTGAGAGAGTAGCCCAATTACTAAAAGATGAGAATGGGCAAGCCAAAACAGAATTAGTTTCACCTGAGTACATCTGGGCGAAAGCAACGGCAAGTGTAATAGAGAAATATACCACAATGCTAATTCCTAACGACTATCCAAGTGTGTTAAAGCTACATGAGCAATACTTGACCGATCATGCAATGTGGGCACAAGAGACATTGGGTGGTAAAACGATGGTATGGGGACACAATATTCATATAGCTAAAGGAATTATCGATGAGAAGTTATACCCTTATGTTGCGGGGCAGTATTTGAAGGAACGTTTAGACAATAATTATGTCACAATTGGCAGTACAACTACGGAGGGGAATTTCACCTTATACAACGACACAGGAGATAAGATTAAAACGGATCCGATTCCACAAGATGTAAATAGTTTCAATTATACTCTCGGAAAAGTACCATATAAAATGTTTTTATTGGATAACCGTCACCTTAAAGGACCAGCAGAGAAATGGGTTAAAGCAAAAAGACCATTACTAAGTGTAGGAGCACGACTCTTACCGAACGAATCGGCATACTTTGATACGTCATTGCTTGAGCAATTTGATATTATTTTTCATATTCGAAAAACAAGTCCATCTCATATTAAATAAAGTGAAACTTTAATCAGTGGGGATTTTCTTCATCCCCCACTGATTATTAGTTGAACCAATCGGACTTTTATGGGCAGTTGATCCCCCACCTAAATTCTTTGCTTTCGCTGCATTTTGAGGTGGGGGTCTTACTGCCCATTAAAGTGGGATAAAAGTACAAAACAATCCCTTCTCGCATCTGCAAGAACGGGATTGTTTTATGGAGATTAATATAAGCATCTTTTTTAACCAGAAGTAGGTTACTCTCCCCTTTTTAGCATCATTTAGAAATGTCATATGACACTTTTACACTAGTGAGAATGACAAAAAAAGCAGTACAATTCGGTTATTACATAGATAGGAGCGATGAACTTTATGAAATCAGGATTCATCCAGAATGGTTATTTTTTATTGCTAACTTTCGTTACAGGATTGTTTTATTTTTGTTTTTATCTAATAGCTCTGCTATTCAGCTTCACCCTTTCATTTACGGTAATTGGGATTCCACTAGTTATACGCGTACTACAGACTACTACACCTTTTATCCAATTCGAGCGCATACAGACGAAAATTTATACAGATATTTCAACAGACTCTTATGATAGAAGTATAACAATAGATACATCGAACTGGACTCAGGTGAAATTAGTGCTTACAGATCGTCGTACTTGGTCTGCTGTCTTTTGGTTAATGCAGAAATTAGTGATTGGCATTTGCAGTCTCATTAGTGCAATCATTTTTTATGTAATGCCACTTATGTTGCTGTTGGCACCACTACTGTATCAATACATCGAAATGAATATTATATTCATACAGATAGATACTTTTGCCAAGTCCCTCTTTGTAATGTTTATGGGTATAGTATTTACCGCCATAAGTATTAGAATAGTAGATGGTTTGACAAAGAAACTTGGGGGCTATACACGTAGCATGATTCGGCAACTAAATCGATAGAAGTCTGCAATTTGTGCATAGTATCGCAGTTTTAAATTTAAAAGTATAATAGGCATGAAGGATTAAATTATAATATATGAAGTAAAAAGGTAGGCTACTTAGGGGGTAAATGACTTGTTAGATATGGTTAAGTATTGGTTTTGGTACGATTGGATTATGTTAGGGATACGTCTACTTACTAGTGTGTCTATCATCCTAGCTACATTAAGTTTTCAGGATGGGTTAACATTGCCACTTTGGATTATTATTCTTTGGGAGGTTGTTGCCTTCTCAATTCCATGGGTAGCCTTACTGTTCAATTACAAATATTACTTGTTCACAGAAATACTGCTATATGGTGGACAATGTATATATTTAACCTCATTATTTCCGGAAGCTTACAACATATTTCTTATATCAGTGTTTCTAATTGCTGTAAATAGTAAGCATTTGTCCTATTATTGGACAGCTCCAACAACAGTTTTTATAACAACTGGAATTTTCTATGCTGTTGCGCCAAGTAATAGCTATTGGACTATGGTCACCTACTATGGATTCGCTTATGTAATGGGATTCGCTTTTCATTTATTAATCGCCAATCATAAGCAAAATGAAGTAATTCGTAAACAAAACGCGGTACTTGAGCAATATATGTCTCAGATTGAACGCATTACACTGGCAGAAGAACGGAACAGGCTGTCGAGCGAGCTTCATGATACAGTTGGTCACGCTTATACTTCTATTATTATGGGGATGGAAACGTTGCGTACCGAACTTGCTACTGAGATGGGTATACAGAGGCTAGATTCTCTGCTTGAAATGGGACGTAAAAGTATTGAGGACGTGAGAGGTTACCTACATCAAATGGATTCTCCGTGTCAATCCCCTTCCTTGATTCAATCTCTACAAAATCTTGGAGCCGAATTTCAGGAGCACGCTCAGGTAAATGTAAGTTTTAGGACATTCGGAGAGGAATATCAACTATCTCGGCAAGCGAAGATCGCATTCATTCGTTGCTTACAAGAGTCCCTTACGAATGCAGTACGTCATGGCCAGGGGACTGAAATTATAGTTTCATTGCAGTTTGAACAACAATATACGAGGTTAGAAGTTCAAGATAATGGAAAAGGAAATGTAGAATGGCAGGAAGGCTTCGGTATGAATGCGATGAAAGAACGGGCAATGAATTTGCAAGGTCAATTGTCTGTATATACAAAGCCAGAGGAAGGAATGCTTGTTACATGTACCATACCGCGACAAACTGAAATAAAAGATGGACTTATTCGTTTGTTAATTGTAGATGATCAGCCATTTGTTCGGGAAAGTTTGAGGACACTACTCGATAGATATGAAGATTTAAATGTAGTCGGTTTGGCTGAGGATGGCAATCAAGCCATCGATTTGTGTGGGCGCCTTCAACCCCATGTTATACTTATGGATTTAGATATGCAGCACATGGATGGAGTCGAAGCAACCAAAAAGATTAAGCAACAATGGCCACATATCCGCGTATTGATTTTTACAACTTTTCAAGATACCGAACAGGCGTTGGAATCGCTTCGCAACGGTGCGGATGGGTTTTTACTCAAATCTATTGAAACGTTGGAGCTAGCTAATACGATCCGACTTATTCACAAAGGTGGGACACTGATTGATCAGGGAATGTCTCACAAAATATTTGAGAAGTTTGATGAGCAAAAAGAGACACCTCAATCAAAAGCAACCGCCTATGAGCTAACAGCTAGGGAGATAGAAATATTGCAGCTAGTAGCAAAAGGACTTCGATACACTACCATAGCATCAAGGTTATATTTATCGAATGGTACGGTCAGAAACTATGCTTCCACAGCTTATACAAAGTTAGGGGTCCGTAACAAAGAAGAAGCTGTTCAAAAGGCTCTAGAAATTGGAATTATTGAATAATAAAATGTTATGCGGTATATAAAAATGAGCAACAAAGAAAAAGAACGCTTTGTGTGGTTTCTTTTGTAACAGAGTAAATAAGCCCCGTTATCGTATAAGTAAATGTTAAAACACTTACTGTTTTGTCATAATAAAATCATTGAATCTTATTCTCTAAAATACAAAAGCCTACTATCAATTTAACTGATAGTAGGCTTTTAAAATGATTTAAGAACTGGGTTATGTTCTAATTTAACAGTTTTCATCAGTGGAAATATTATCACTTCGGCTGTAAAGTTAACACTTTCCCTTCTATTCCCTCCATATTCAGTGTAGTCGTATGATACGTTCCGTTTACCCAATCATCTATTTGATCATGATACCAATCGCTTCTAAAGTTTCCTGATTGTCCTGGCCCTACGATATGATAACCGTTTGACATATCTTTCGTATCAATGACAAATCGCCAAGAAGCTCCGTGATTTACAATACCGTTATCTCCATAACTCGCTGCTTGAACGGTAACTTGGCTTCCGCCAATTGGAACTGGTTTCTCACGATTAAATGCAAGTAATGCTAACATACTAGATGATCTCGAAATTGGATGTGTAAAAGCAAGTTGATGGTAATCGCCCCACTTCCACTCTGCAACATTCGGTCCATATTCCTTCTGTAATTTTTTCATTACATTCTCGTACGATGTATGCACAACTTTCGTGAACCCTCCGTACTTCGTAAACCAAGCGCTATTTTCTCCTGCTACTTCTTTTCGAATCAATTCATCAACTACTTGTGACTTCCCTTCAAATAACTCCATCACATCTTTCGGTATTTCTTTTGAAAATAGCGTATTCGAAATCTCTTTCATTAACAAATGGAATATTAATGGTGCAGCTTCATCTTTACTATCGTAAAAATTCCACTTTGTTAATTGTTTTACGCCTTCTTTCTCTACTTCATTTAAAGATACTTTATTTAACTCTTTTAAAAATATAGGAGCAAATTCTTTCCCGTATAAATTTTTTTGATCCATCTGTAACTCTTCTAAATCTTTTACCGTATACTTATCCTTCTCTTGCAAAAACTCTTGAATACGCATTTTCCTGTAGGGTTGCGCCCACGTATTACTGATATGGTACGGATAATTATCATCAACAATTTTATTATTTGCAGTTGAAATAAACCCTTGTTTTGGATTTATTACTTTCGGTAGCTGATCAAACGGAATATACCCTTCCCATTCATATTCATCTGTCCATCCTGGCACTGGCAAACTACCATCACCTTTTTTACGTATCGGTATATTTCCATTCGCTTTGTAAGCAATGGTTCCATCATTTGATGCAAACACAAAGTTTTGAGTTGGTGTATGAAAATCTTGAAGAGCCGTTTCAAACTCATTCCAATCTTTCGCCTTATTCATATTTAATACAGCCTTTAATTCAGCGGAAGGCTCCAAAGCAGTCCATTTCAAAGCGAATACTGTTTTTGTTTTCTCTTTTCCTTTATCCGCAAACTCTGAAATAACTGGACCATGCCTCGTAACCGTAACGTTATACGGAATTGTTTTCCCGCCTTTTACTTTAATAGATTCATCAACAACCGTAGCCTTTTCCCATTTATCGTTATACAAAAATTCATTTTCATTATTAGGATTTTGCTTCTCAATATATAAATCTTGCACATCAGGACCTGTATTCGTAACGCCCCATGCTATTTTGTCATTGTGTCCTAATATAACGCCTGGTACTCCTGCGAAAATAACGCCACTCACATGTAAATCTTTCATTTCAAGTTGCGATTGATACCAAATAGAAGGTGTCGCAAGAGATAAATGAGGATCATCCGCTAAAATTGGCTTACCAGATACACTCTTTTCACCACTCACAACCCAGTTATTACTACCGTTAAACTCTGGTGGAATAACTGTCTTTGAAAAACTTTGTGCTACATCCACATTTGTATTTTTCAATTCAGCTAGCAATCTAGGCGCATCTTTCGGATATGTAGGAAATAACTCATTTGCTTGCTCTTCCGGAAGATTTTTCAACGCCCAATATCGAAATGCTTGTCCGTGCCAATGTCCTCCTAAATCAAACGCCATATACTTTCCAATCGTTAAAGAGTCCACAATTGACCATTCAGCAGGTTCATAACCTAATAGAGTAAACTCCACTGGCAATTTCTTTTCGGCCTTCGCTTCACGTATAAAAGTATTCACCCCATCCGCGAATGACTGCAGGGCATATTTCGCTTCCCCGTCATATTGACTAACAGATGCTTCTGCCGCTCGCCGTAAACCGAGCGTTCGAAACAATTTATCTCGATCAACAGCTGCTTCCCCTACAACTTCACTTAACATACCAGAAGCTTGTCTTCTACTTAAATCCATTTGAAACAAACGATCTTGCGCTTGTACATACCCTTGCGAGAAATATAAATCATGCGCATTTTCCGCTTTAATATGTGGTACACCTTTACTATCTCGTTTCACCGCAACAGCATGTTGTAAATCCTCAAGTTTTATCGTTCCATCTATCTTTGGCATAGATCTCAACGTATATATGTTCAAAAAAATCATAGCGCAAATAAACAAAAAAAGAACGATACTACTAGACCAAATAAAAATTCTTTTTCCCCTATTTCGTTTCTTTTTTATGACGACTTCCATACAATCCCTCCTCTCTCAATCTATTCGCTTCTATTGTGAAAGAACCTTTTAGAAAAATTGAAAAACCCCCTTCATTTTCCTATCAATGAAGGGGGTTTTTCTTATCGTCCGCTACGCCAGCTTTCATTATGACCAAGATTTGACTCGGTCGCTAATTGCACATCATATAATACTTCACTAAAGAAGCGCTTATCTACTTGTTTTGGTACAATGCGTCTCTCATCATCAATTTCGTCATATTCATATGAACCACGGTTCACTGTACCGGCTTTATAAAATTGAATCTCAAATACACATACATCTTCTTCACCTTCATATCCAATCGGCGCTCCGCTAAATGAAAGCTCTGCCCCTAATCCAGTGCGAGTATCTTCTTTATAAAACGTATAATAAACACCGCCATCTTGAACAGATCCGCGAGTCCATCCAAGTTTCGTCATCTTACCGAATAATGAGCGACCATTTAGTAAAATACCGCCAAATCTCTCAGCAGCAACCTCATCATTTTCCTCTACTACAAACACTGGACGTTCAATTTGTAGGAATGGCTGGACAATTCCCGAATTGGTCAGTTGCTCTTTCCACAACTCCTTTTCCGCCCCGGATAATTCTAACGGATGAATTAAACCGATAACAGTTCCAGATGAAAGCTCATGGTTCTCTCCTATCATTGAATAAAACGTATCATCCTCCGCACATCGGAACGTTTTTAGCAACTTTCCTTCCGTATATTCACCCCAAATAAGTGAAATGGCAAATTGCTTCATAATTGGATTTTCCATAAATACCGGCTTCCACGTATCGTATGACCAATAGCGCTTTAGTGATAGAGCAGTTTCCAAACGTTGTTTCTGCATGGAAAGAGCACTTCGAAGCTCTTTCTTTAAAGCGGCTAACTCTTTCTTAGCTTCTTCAGCTTTTTCTACATCATCTTTTGCATTTGGCTTTGGAAGTGACTTCATACGTTTTCCTTCTTCTGTCGCTAATTCAATTTTTGACTCTGAAGTTAAAATAGCAGTAAAACATCTATTTCCAAAATCAATCTTCTTTTCACCACGTATATTGAAACCAAGGTTTGGTACCAATTGATCTTCTAGTTCTTCTTCCGTTATACCACGTGTTTTCGCAGCAAGACTTAGTGCTTCTTTTGCCGCATTACGCACTAACTTATGCTTATATTTAAATGCCATCGCATGAATAGACATAAGTGCAAGCTTAGATGAGGACAACCCCAGAGCGCGAACAGCATCCGCTGCAATCTTTCCTCTCATATGAAGCACCCATTCATCAATTTGCTTTTTAAGTATGCCTACCATTTTGTCATCACTAAACATTCCATATAATGAAAGGATTCCCCGTTTCTTCACATCTGCATCTTGAGAAATCCATATTTGATATATTACTTGTACATACTCTTTCAAGTCTTGTTCATTTAAAGTACTACCAATTACTTCAGCTGCCTCTTTCTTCTCAATAACAGAATCTGAAATATACTGCTGTATATAAGCTAACGGAACTGTTGCGTCTGCTATTTCATTTGAATGACGAAGACGGATTTGTGGTTCGTCCCCAATCGATTGCAGAAGTGCATTTCTTTTTTGTTCCGTTACTATACGACTACAAAGTTCTTCTATATTTTCTGAGTTTCTCCCCACTTCAAATAACGGAGCAAACTTCTCAATAAAAGAGGCGTTCTTCTTTTCTTGTAAAGCTTCCTGTACAAGTTGCATATATTTTTCAATCTTATAATCTATAAGTATTTCCATCACATGTTCACGGACAATTTTCTTTTTATTATTAAGTTCAACTGCTACATCTTCTGCCGCTTCTACATCTTTTGAAAGAAGTTTAACTACAGACTCACGCATTTTTTTAGATGAAGCGCCTAAGCTTTTGATTAAAATTGGACGCATTTTAACCATGTTATCCCTTGCTAACTTTTCTAAAATATATGCTTTTGCCACAGCAGAATACTCATCAAATCGTTCAATTATGTATGCTTGCTCTTTTACAATGACATGAACGAGCGCTTCCTTCGCCTTATTTCTCTCTTCACTGTAGCATGCAGCTTGTTCAACTGCATAAGCGATAAGCTTTTCCTTACTTAACCCATACGAAAGAAGATCTTCTAATACTTGTTTCGGTTCTATCCCTCTGATAGAACATTCGTAAAGAAGTTCATATAAATTCACACTATAATCATCTCCGAATTGTAGTGTAAGTACAGCTTCCCTCTTCACTACATCATCTACATCCCAAAGAAGTACAACCTCTAACACCGGCATACCCCAATACATACTTCTATATTTCGGATTTTTAAGTATTTGCTTCATATCCTCAAGTGACACTTTCCCTATTAAATAATCACGATATGTATCCCGCACTGTAGACAATTTAATTTGCAAAGCAGCCACAAAAAATTCTTCTCGCATTTTCCCTCTATTTAGCTCATGTCCTTTTTCAGCTAACATTCGTGCGATGATGAGATAATTAATTTTACTTAAATAATGCAAAGTACGTTGGACAAATTCAGGATTTTCTTCCGCCATGAAGCATAGCAATTCATATTCATACGTCTTACAAAATTCTTCATTATTTAAATTATGTTGCCTCAGACGGTGCGCAAAAAATCTTTCCTCAGAAATCCAAAACTGTTTACAAAAACTTTGAATACATTCATATGTGTTTTTATTTACACTACCTGTTTTTTTGTAGTTTTGAGACTGGCCGAGAGTATGACACATATAACGTGTAGCATAATTAATAAAACTCCAAACATTTTTCTTCACTAATATCTCAATATATCGTCTCGCAACATTTGAATACTTATGAACACAAAATAATAGTCGCCAAATATATTCTGGTAAAGCCCCACCTACAAATACTTCACTACCATCTTCACCTTTAATATACCGTTTAACTGCTTCAACCTTTTCCTTTTCTCCATTCAAATTCAATATAAATTCTGCATGCTCTTCTAATCTCTCATTCAATAAAGAACTATATGTACGAAACTTTTCATAATCTACATCGAACATTACAAGAAGTAATGTTAATTGTTGCTGAGTTGGTAAAGCGTGTAATTGTTCATCTATATAGTTCGGGTTCTCTTTTGTTAATTCTCTAAGAAAAACATCTGCTTCATTCACATAACTTGAAATACTGGATAAATATTTACATGCAATTGCTACAAGTTTGTCTAAAGGAAGTGCACTTTTTTCTAAATAAACCTTCATTTCAGGAAAACTTACATGTGCAAAACGTACTACAAGAACATTTAATAATTGTCCCTCGAGTATATGGTAAAATAACCGAAAGAAAGCCGGATCTTGTTTATGTACTTTTCTAAAATCATTTATAAATTGCTCGGCAAAATCGCCTCTTTTTTGATCTCTAATTGTCGTTAGTTGAATATTATTTAAAATCTCTTCTTCTCTCGTTTCTAAATAACGTGATGATAATTGTTCCTGTTCTTCTGTCATATGAATATATTGAAACAACTGAGATGTATTAGTAGTCAAACTTTGTTCCCCCGCATCTTTTTATCTATTATAAAAATACCCTTATTTAATTGTAGTATAGCATACAACCCACCGTATACGAACGTATATTCTGTATTAAATTTATGTAAATTAAAAAACACTACTCAAAACACTTCTCCTTCTCTCTAAACTTCCCATTACACACTTTTCTCCACTATATTCGCTACACCAATTCCTCAAAATCCCCTTCACATAAGCAAGTGTCCCCTTATTATGTTCAAACGCAATTTTAAGTGCCTCTAGTACTTTATCTCCTGAAACTCTTTGCATCCATTCCTTTAATTCCTTCGCGATATATGGAGATAGACTACTAATGTTTTGTTCGTAAAATTTATAAACTTCACTATGCGAAGTGGCATCCTCTACTCTTTCTACCTCTTCCTTCTCTTCCTTCTCTTGAATAATTGCTTGTTGTGAATTACTACTAACCTCTTCCTCTGGCATACCAAAATACTGAAGTAATAACGGAATCTTGCATTCTTCTTCAAGACATTTACGCAAAAACTTATGTAGGAACTCTTTACTTTTCACCATTTTCAGCTCACGTAATACACATTTCTCTATGTTCGTATTAAAAATAGGATTATAGTGTAGCCAATTTATAATGAATAACTCTTTCGTTTCCGCATCATATAAAATCTTCCCGTATTCCACAAACCGGTTCAATAACTTCTCAACAGTCTCCATACTGTAACCAGTTTCAAGCTCTGCCAAACGTTTTGGCAATATGTAAATACCACATTGCTTCGTTTTCGTACCAGTTAACAAATATATATAAAAATAACGCTCTTCTGGCGTTAAATCTAATATGAATTCATCTTGCCAAAAGTTCACCTGCACATTACGGTACACCGCCATCAGTTTTCCTCCCGCTCCTTACTAGTAAAAAGGAAAATTCTAATCCTTCAATATAAATATAGGAATGAGGTAACGGTTTGGGCATTCGAGTTCCAAATTTTTTTACTACTACTACGCCGGTTTTATTTTTTCGCGCTTGTTTTGTTCTTGTAGTTGTTTTTGTTTTGTTTTTTCTTAGTGATTTATTACTTGGTAGGTGCTTATAAGGGGCTTCGAAGGGGCTTATATAGTGTTTTCATTCCCCTCTTATCTGATGTCTAATTACAAATGTCTCCAACAATCTTCATATATTGCAGACAACCATTATTATTCACCTGCTCATATTTACACGAAAATAAAAAGCACTTGTTGCCTTCGTAGACAATTCAGTGCTTAAAGTTAAAAGTTTATAAATAAAAGCGTCTATAATCGACATAGTTGATTGATATACAATTCTGTTACATTTATTTTAGTAACGATAATATGATACATACCGAATTATCTATAACTGAACGTTTTGGGCGAGATTTCATTAACACCGTTAATCCAATTAATGAAGTGACTAGCGTTTGTGCCAATGCTTTAGCATTTACATCACTTTTCAGTTCTCCAGACTGAATACCTTTGGCGATTAACTCTTGAAATATAACAGAAAGATACATCTGATGTTCTCTAGTCAGCACTTCAAATTTTTCATTATGGGGAGCAATTTCCACCATTGTATTAATACAAAAACAGCCTTTATTTGATTCTTTTTTATATTCCTCTTCCACCATATTTTCAAAAAATATACGAATGGCCTCTTTTACAGATTGTTCTTTTTGAAGTTTCGTTCGAATGCTAGCTGCGTGTAAATTAGTGTATCTCCGTAATGCAGCTTCAAATAGCCCTTCTTTATCACCAAATGCCGCATATAAACTCGGTCTTTGTATTTCCATTTTAGCAGTTAGATCACTTAATGAAGTAGCAGCGTATCCTTTCTCCCAAAAAAGTTGCATAGCAGCATCCAAAGCTTTTTCTTTATCAAATTCACGTAGTCGAGCCATTTAATCCCTCCTCTTTTTTCACCTGTTTTCTAAATTATAAATCACTTTTTTATGTACTAATCAGTATATTATATATCGTATTAAATTATAAATGATATGTCAAAAGAAACTGAATTTAATTTACAATTCACTTGACATAGCAACTTATCCTTGATTATATTTGACTTACTAAATAATATACCGTTCGGTACATTATTTTAAAAACAAAAGGAGATGATATTATGGATACTAAAGAAAAAATGACAGCTGCTCTTACACAGAATAATGATCAGTTCCAATCACCTATCAATACAATCATGCCCCGCTATATAACTCTATTATTTTCAATAGCTTGCGGGATGGCTGTGGCGAATATATACTTCGCCCATCCTCTACTTGATTCTTTATCAAATGCGTTTAAGATCAACCATTCAACTATTGGTGTCGTTATTACGATTACTCAAGTTTGTTATGCACTCGGATTACTTTTATTAGTTCCACTTGGTGATTTGTTAAACCAAAAAAGACTTATTATTGTTCAAATGCTTTTATCCGTTTTCGCTTTAATTGTGGTCGGAGTCGCTCCTTCCAGTACCGTACTTTTTATAGGTATGGCCTTAGTCGGAATTCTTGCGACTGTTACGCAAACACTCGTCGCATACGCATCCATTTTAGCTAACCCAAAAGACCGTGGGCGAATAGTAGGTTTCGTCACGAGTGGTGTCGTAATAGGAATTCTACTTGCACGTACATTTGCTGGAACATTAACAGATTTAGCGGGATGGCGTTCCGTTTATCTTACCTCTGCTGTACTTATGCTCTTCGTAATTGGTTTGTTATATCGTAATTTACCTAATCTTAAACATAAAAAAACAGCTATAACCTATCCTAAATTATTACATTCCGTTCTCTTATTATTTGTAGAAGAGCGCCTCTTACGCATTCGCGGAATATTAGCATTGCTCATTTTCACTTCATTCAGTATTTTATGGACTTCATTAGTTTTACCTCTAAGTGCTGCACCATATAATCTATCACATACAGCTATCGGAGCATTTGGTCTTGCTGGAGTTGCTGGTGCATTAGCTGCCACTAAAGCAGGACAACTTGCTGATCGCGGATTCGGAGAGAGAACTACTGGCATAGCCTTATCCTTATTATTACTTTCATGGCTCCTAATTAAATTAATGAACCATTCTCTATTCCTACTAGTTATCGGTGTTATCCTTTTAGATTTAGCTGTGCAAGCTGTACATGTCACCAATCAAAGTATGCTTTTCACAGTGCGTCCAGAAGCGAGAAGTCGCCTCACTGCCAGTTACATGATTTTTTATTCTATCGGCAGTGCAACAGGTGCAATTCTTTCAACAAACATTTATGCAAGCTACGGATGGAACGGAGTTTGTATATTAGGTGCATCCGTTAGTGCTTGTGCTCTTTTATTTTGGGCAATGACCTTACGGCGATCATCATAAATAAAGGCTGTTTTCTCAAAGATTGTTACTGCTAAAACTAAAAGGCAGATTTAATCTACAAAACGTGTAGAATACTTTGCTATAATCAACCCAGGATATATAATTATGGTTAATCGAAAGGAGGGATAATAATGAAACAAGTAGCTCTCCATCAATTGCACAAAGAGCATAATAAACGAATAGCAGAATTTCATAAAAAACACGAAATTGAAATTCAACGTGGTGAAAATGGGAACGGTTTGTTAGCTAAATGGGAAAGATTTTTTTATAACAAGGTAATTTCCCCTCTAAATAATGTGAAATAATACCTACCTATTAAATGAATTGTCATCCTTGTACAGTTCATTTTTGTATCGCATTTTAAGTCAAATACGCATTACTCTTTTTTTCTTATTCAACTAAACTACTCCATTAGTTAAATAACAATAAACCACTGAATCTACCTAAAAAGCATCTGATTAATGATGCTTTTTATCTTTTCTTAATGCTTCAACTGTGAAATATTTAGATTTTTGGCAAGCTGAAATAAGTATTTGCTCTATCCAATTTTCAAATGCTAAGTTTTTATGTAACTCAAGCCAACGATACCAGTAGAGGTGACTATCCAAATAATACGTACAAACGCTTTGAAATCGTTCCATCCATCTTTTCAAGCGGCGATGAAAGTTATTAACGTGTTGTATGTGGAATATCCCTTTTTTTACTCGTTGATAGAGAGCAACAATCTATACGAAAACAGCCTAAATAAAAGGAGAATAATTTATTAGTGCATTTTTTAATATACTTTTTTTACAAAACTATAAAATTGTGAAAAATACGATTCAGGATTCTCCAGAACGAACAAAATCCGCTATGAATAATCTTCTAAACACTGTGCGGATTTCATATGCGTCACTACATGAAAAGGCAGTCGAGACTGCAAAAGAAGTTGGTATAGTTGAAGTAAAACGTAACAAGAAAAAAGCAATTTTCTAAATGCTTACGAAAATATGCATTTAGAACTTGATAGAGAAAGACTCGGTTTCAAACGTAAATATGTAAGATGTAAAAAAACAAAAAGGGGTATCAATCTTTCTTGATTGATACCCCTTTTTACTTTGGTTACTGAACTAGCTCCGTAGAAAACATTCATTTAATTCTGGACAACTTATATGTTAAAAATTTCTTCATTCAATTTATAAACCCTATCTCTTTTCTCATCATTTTTGATAAAAGTAAGCTTTCCTTCTGTAACAAACCCTTCTAATATTAAGCATACTTGTCCAAAGGCTTTAGGCTTATTCGTTGTAAATCTTTCATCTGATATTTTACCAGATCGTATTAATTGTTCGCATAGCTCAAGTGCACTTATTTCTTCAGAATTAAATAATCCCAAAATATCTTTTTGCAAGGGCGATAAAGGTGCTGGGATCTCAGCTACCTCCACTTTTTCTTTTTCTTCTTCAAATAAATCTTCAAATGAAATTTGATTCATTACATCTTTTCCTTTCTAACAACTGATTTGTATAACATGAACTGAATCCTATAGGTACGAGAACTTTAAATATTAGTTATTGTTATGTAGTACTTACCTTATTACATGAATTTCAAACTCATGTACATCATTTCATATAGTATGTTTTGATTATACCAAATATACGTTCTGTCTTCTATTGTAGAATTTTTTATAACAGGAATAAAGGTAATAGTGAACATTTATCTCCTCGTTAGTTGTATATACTATGTGAAAAAAAACGGAAATAGTTTGCATAATAAAATTATAGTTTTCTATTAAATTTCTACGCTAAAACGTAAAAAAGCACTTGTTGCTTTTAGTTGACAATCAAGTGGCTTTAAGTTCATCTGTTTTTAAGTAACATTAAATTTGTCAGTTTTATAATAACAGTAGGACACCTTTTGTATGTCATGACAAATACTATATTAAAACTTACGAGTTTGTACGAGTCCGTTAGTTTCATGTCCATTCCATGTCTTTATATTCGTCGCATAGTAAAATGTCATCTCGCCTAAGCTCACACCTCGTTTTCTGTTCTATCATGGTACATAATACTCCATAATGGTACAACCATCATGAGTCTCTACTTTTAAACCACTTATTGGTTTTCTTTTCCACTGCAAATATATTTTGCTTTGCATTCACCTGTTTATGCACTTATATAAATTTAAGTTAAGCACCACGAACCTTATCTATTTTCTTCATCATACTCTAGGAATAAATCTTGTAAGTCACCATTAACAGGCTCACTATTATCATTAATAGTTAATTCAAACTCTACCTCTTTATCTTCAATCATTACTCCTTCATCTATTACACCTAAAACTGTTGATAAAGTGTCAACTTCTATTTGCTCAATTATTTTAAATAATACGTCTTTATTTTCATTAGAAAGTTCTGTATAAAATTTCAATGCTTCCTTCCAATATGGATCAGTCACTTCATTAATATTCGTATTCAAAAATAGTTCACGATAAGCTGTTAAATTCTCCCGTATTACTGATTGATGTAAATGCTTAATAATATCTTGTTTATTCATGTCTTCTATTTCCTCCTTAATTCAGGGTATAATTTTTTATTCAATTCAATAAGCTTTTTAATTTGAGAGTTTGGAATATCTGGATAAACCCTTCTTAATTCCATAATATCCCTTGCTAATAATTGTCTTCCATTCTCAATCCCTTTTGAATTTCTTGATACTATTCCTTTTGGTCCTCTGATTGTATGTCCAACTTTTGGTACCAATATTGCTGGTGCAACTTTTGGATCATAATCCGCAATAAATTTTTTCATGATAGCTTTTTGTCCAATATGATGCGCATCTAAACCTGGTACACCTTTTATTTCATTATAGAGACCTACATCATATTTAGCAGCTTCACCCGTACCCTTAGTTAAAACAAAAAGCGGTAACTGGGTTACCAATTACCGCTTACTCTTCCTTACTTACTTACAAGTATTCTCTCAATTAAAGTCAAATACTTCTTCAACATCATTTTTCATTAACTTTTGTAATTATACATCAAGCCCGTCTGTTACTTTCCCTTCGCTTACTCAAAGCTAGGTAAAATAGTTTATTAAATGTACAATTCTACAAAACTTTTCCTTGTTTCAAAAATCTAACAAAATAAATTAGAACATACACAAGTCATAAAAAATTATTCTCCTGGTAAGTGAATATTGATGAATATGTCAGTATCATTTAATTGACTGGAAACTACGTTCAGAAATTTCATTCCATTTTCCGAAACACTATGTTGAAAATTTATATCAATTATTTTTTTCTCAAAGTTGTCTCCATAATCTTTAAAATACTGCTTATCTTCAATATACACTAAGTAATTATTAATTTTTTCTTGTAGTACGTCTAGATGCATGTCTTCATATTCCCAGTCTAGATAGTCTATTATTAACAACTTTAGATTTTTACCTTCTACTCCAATTGCATCTATCTGATCCACATCTATAACTGCCATATTTTCTCCTATCCTATATATGTCTATTGCAATAATCTACAATGTACTCATATATATTTTTTTCTTCATTAATAAATCTTCCATATTCGTGTTTTTCTATTAGATTTTTTGCAATATTTTTAGCTTCTTTATACTTTCCTGTATTTATTAATAATAACATATCAACAAGGTTATAATCATAAAGTTGATTTTTATCCGAAGATTTCGAGAAAGAAAGGAAATCATCAAAGCCTTCAAAACACTCTACAGTCTGCTCCAAATATTCATAGCATTTACCTATTAATTCATTAGCAACATCTCCTAGACTTTCTACATCACCATATTTTACATCATTGTAAAAAGCCTCAAATCCGTCAACTTTGTATGCACCGTTTGCTCGTAATCCAATAGGTTCATTACTATTAGATTTCATATTAAAAACTTCCCAAAAAATATCATCTGTTATATATGGCTTCACATACCCTCTAATTCTAACAATATCATTTTCCACACCAGTCGCACCAATATGCATATATATAAAATATTGTCCTATTTTCTTATAATAAATTCCACCTCTTGATTTTAGTTTATATTTTTTCAATTCTTTTTTTATCGAGGCACTAATCCTCTTATCTAAATCTTTTCTTTTAAGTTTCATATTATATCACTCCCTTATGTTGGGTCTAACGATTTTAACAGCAGTCCCAGGCGGAATCTCGACTCCATTAATAAATATTCCCTTCCCTTCTCCTACAATAACTCCTCCACTTTCAAGTAATTCCACAAATCCATCTCTTTGATTTGAAGTTAGTGGAGCTGTAGCAGAAGATTTATATTCTTCTATCAACAATGCTCCTGTTTTTTTATCATATCCAATTGCATCTACTCTAATTTTTGTTCCGTCCTTAGTTACAATTGTTATCTGTTCTTGAACATCAGTAGCCACTTTCTTAAATTCATTTATTGCTTCTATTTCAAAATCTCTTCCTTGATTCCGTAGTTTCGCCCACTTATCAGAAGCTTCTTTCCAATCTAATCGGTCACGAACATTTTTATCAGATTTAGTATTTCTTTTTACATAATCTTGATACTTAGATTCTAATACATCATCAAAAAATTTCCCACTTGAATCAAGTCCAGCGACCTTATTACCAGTATTATCTACTCTTTTACTAGCAAGAGAAGCCCCTACACCCTTAATCTTATCATCTATAATCTTATTACTTTCTGTATGATGCTTATTCACCCAGATTTGGAAATCTGTACCACCTTGTTTAGATATTAGTAAGCCATTTCCGTCAACTTCAAAACTTGCCGATTTGGCTGTCCTATCATCTATGCTTTTGGCTATTTTTTCGCCAAGTTGATACATCTTTTCATTTCCGGATTTCTCCATTTTAAGGCTCGTTAGTTTCAAACGGTCAAGCATAATAGCTTTATTATCACGCAATGATTGTACCACATTTTTACCCAAATTCGGATTAAAACCAGGCATTCCTTCTTTGAATTTTAATAATTTCGCTAAATCAGCTAATTCACTCGTGCCTTTGAATGCTTTTACTCCTTTTCCTACTGCTCCAACAACTGGGATTGCATCTAATCCGCCAAAAATGATGTTTCCTACCCGCTCTTCTTGGCTCAATTTCCTATGTGTTCCCCAGTCTTCTCCGTCGATACCACTTTTGATTTGTACAGCGCCGTATACTACTGCCGCAGCGGCCCCGAGTGGTGGGCAAAGGATTGTTGCGAGGATAATTCCCCCGCCTATTGCTAGGTCACGTATTGTTTCTAGTTTTTTCTGTTCATCTTCTATCGATTTGTATTCAAATCCTCGTGTGGATGGGACTACTTTCTTGTATTCTTCATAATTTAGCTTTGCATCTGGATTTTGTTTTTTTAGTTCTTTGTATTCTGCTCTAAGTACGTTATCAAATGCAGGTGAATCTTTAAAAATATCTTCTACTGTTATTTTATCTTTTTTTGTTTGTATTGTTTGTGGTACACTTCCGTACCCCGCGTGCGAGTCTGGTAATACTGTCGTTGTTGTAGAGCCAATTCGGTTATTTGTTGTGAAACTGAGAATAGATGTATCCCTCATTTTTTGAGCGAATTTATCCATTTCTACTAAAAAAGGTTTATCTATATGTTCAGAGACTACTCGCCCTGCTTCTCCGCAATATTTTTGTAATGTCGAATAGCTCTCAAGTAATTCTCCGATTTTTTGCGATTGATCTTTTGGGTTAAAATGTATACTACCATCTGAGTCTAAATCTCGTATTCTTCCATCAATTCTTTTTAATAATTCATTTGCGTCCCGTAATTTCATGAGAGCATCTTTTGTAATTCGATTCATACCATCTCCCATGTCTTGCCATGGTTCAGGTCTATATTTCACATCCATTTCGTTTTCATCCCCCAGCCGTATGGTGATTTCTACAACTTACTTAATCTTTCACGTAATTGTTCGTCCTTTTCAAGCATTTCTACACATACATTTCCTACAACTTTCGCCGATCTAGAATAGTGTTCAGCCAATTCAAGTGTTTTATGTAATATATCAGGATATTTTTCAATTACTCTCATCGCTTCACCTTTTTGATAAAAATCACTGCTTAGTAAACTCTCAATATTCGTTCCAATGACGTCTACATGGATTGTATATATGTTTTCTAACTTCATTACTATATCAAGTAGTTCTTGAAAATTAACTAATACTTCTTCTCCACCACTAGAACCGCCATCTCCCATTGATACTTGCATTATTCAATACCTCCTAACGAGAATTGTCTCGGGTCAATTAATTTTTTATACGGCATTTTTAACACGTCATACAATTTCTTATTCACCGCATAGAGGCTCACCCAGTCATATCGATTACGTTCTACATCTATTTGAACGAAATCTTCTCCTTCAGTGAAATATAAGAAACATTCCCATTTTCCTCCTCTATTACTCCGAGGCCTCGTATACGTTTCCATCGCTATAACGTCTTTATTTGATAAATCTTTTTCCTCAAATGTTTGTTGTTCTGTTTCTGTCATTCTCTTTGAGAAAAATGTATCTTCTATTTCCCTCGGTTCTCTCAACAAGAAAGGGATGCATATTAATAATGAAAAATATACGTCTGGCTTTGGTATGTAGTCGATCTCGTATTTTTTATTTGGCTCTACTTCTGTTAATACAGCCACTCGATCTTTATCATGTTTCAAAAAACCAATTAATACATTATTAATTCTCGTGTATTCATGACAATTTTCATATTCCTTTAATAGCTCAATCATTTGAAAAGCTGCAGGGGTAATTCCATTTTCGCTTGTAAGTAAGCCTTTTTCTTTTAAACTCGTAGTTGCTTTCGTGACACATTCTTCATCAAGTAAAATAATTACGTCACGGTTTGGCACTCCAAATATATCCGTAACCCCAGCTGCACCTGCGAGAACATATAATTCAGCAGGTGCAAAATTCATTTCTTTTCCCATTCTTTTATCCCTCATTTCTCCATCACAACTGTTTTATCGTCCTTACTTCCGGTCTATCTCCGTACGTTTGAATACTTTTATCTAACTCTTTCAAAGCTTTCGTATGTCCTTCAAATGCCTCTACCATTTCTGAATTATATTGAATGATTAAATCTAGATAACTTAAAAAGGCATCTCTCGTTTTTCCATTCCAGTTCGCACATGTAACATATGCTTTTAAGTTTTTCGCTTGGTTTAAAGAATCCTTCATACCATTTTCAATATTTTGCGCGTAAGAAATGGCACTTGCAGTGTTACTTCCTATAATTTCAACCTCTTTACCACTCATGTGGGTTCCCCCATTCCTTATATGTTTAATGGATAAGATTTTCAATTTCTTTTTTCTTTTCTTCAAAAGCCTTGGTCGCTGCAGCGTATGCTGACGCCTTCTCCGCTTCTGCTTTCGCTTTATATTCCAAATACTTTGCATAAGCTGTACCTATCACAGAGCCAACATCACTTAATGCACTTTTAAAATAGGATAATAATGTATTTAATTCTTCATCCTTTTCATGACGTTTTTGTTCAAATTCAACTGCCGGAATTTTATTAGCTTCTAAGCCATTACTTTTACTCTCATAATCTCTCTTCGCTGATTCAGCATCTTGAATGAATTGTTTTAACTCTCTTTCTTTATCTTTTAAATAATCATGTAATTTATCATACTGATCTCGTTTCCTCGCGCTTTCTGTAAAACCCGATGCATTTAAAAAAGCATTATACAATTCATCTAACATCTTTCTCCCCCTTTATTACAATAACTATGTAGTTAAATTCGTATATTTAAACATGAATATTCATTACATTAAGAATTAACAAATAATTATTTTTACATATTGCTATTTTATCAAAGGGGTTTTAACATTTCCATATTTTATAAAGTGAAACTTTAATCAGTGGGGGTTTTGTTCATCCCCCACTGATTATTAGCCTTCACCAATCGGGCGTTTATGGGCAGTTTAATCTCCCACCTAACCCCTTTGCTCCTGCTGAATTTTGAGGTGGGAGTTTTACTGCCCTCAAATAGCGGGATAAAAAGCTGTCTCACTTTTCTTCAATAAAATGAAACTGGGATCAATATGACTATATATTTATGTGCAGAAATAATAAAAAAACACTGCCAAGCGCAGTGTTCTGGCTACCTTCACATATCTAGTAAGCTAAGAAAAGCGACAATCCAAAACAAAAAAATAGCGAGGTTACTATTGTAGCATCTCGAAAGCAAGCAGTCTCTAAAGCTTAGTTAAGCAGATACAATAAGCAAGTATTCTATGTTACGAATGAAAAAGGATCTGATATGAATATCAGATCCCTTTTCACTGCTTCTTTTATACATTTAAGTTCTTCATACATACATCGCTTCACACGAAGTTGCTATTTACTAGAACACTATAGCCGGTTCATACGTGCTTAAATTATTATACACAGTATTTGCAATACTAGAAGGAAGGTTCACACACCCTCTAGATCCACCTTTTCCGCTGGCTTTTTAATAGAATCAACGTGTATTTTTATTTGTCGGACTTAATTTTTTCGCAATACTCTTCTAAAGTTAATCCCTTTTCTTTTAGATAAACAGCAACTTCTTTTCCTACATAACGATAATGCCATGGCTCATACTTAATGCCAGTAATATTCTCTTTATCTTTTGGATAGCGGAGAATAAACCCATACTCTGCAGCATTCTTATCTAACCATTTGAATGCATCAGTCGTTTCAAATTTTGCATTTAAATCTTCTACAGTATTCTGCCATTCAACTGAAATAATGTCTAATGCTAATCCAGTATGATGTTCACTTGCACCAGGATACTGAAGATATTCCAATGCCTTAGCACTAGCCTCTTTATCCGACAAACCTTGAGATTTATAGCTTTTAACTGAAGCATCATAATAAGTTTGTTGTAATTTTATAGCTCGATAACCTGATCTTAAATAAAGATTGATTCCCTCTTTTTTTGCAGCTGTTACCATATCCTGATAGGAAGTTGCAATTCTGCTATCGATTTTCATATTTGGCTTAGCATTTTGGGTAATACTTGTTAATTCAATTCCTAGTTCCTTTGGTAACATATGCTCTCTATTTACAAGGATAATTCTCCAATCATTAAGATCAGAGATAGGTAAAACATCTTTTTTATTCGCATTTATCTCATTTTTATTTTTATCGTTATTATTAGTAGTTTCCTGAGATGTTTGCTTTCCACTACAAGCAGCAAGGCTCCATCCCAATGTCAATACCAATGCTAAAATTATAAATTTTTTAATTGTATCTCATTCCCTTTTTGTTTATTAGTCTTTATACCAATTTCCCAACACATCTCTAGGAATATCCTTGAAATCCTTCAAAGAAACGGGACCTACAAATTTTTTAATCCCATGATTTTTAGAATTTTCATCCGAATAATCTTTTAAAAATTGAATTTTAAATTGTTTCTTACCATCAGCATAGTCGGTTACTGTCGGTACGAGTGCCGCTTGTCGTATACCAAAAGTTTTATCTTCATACTTAACAAATTGTATATAAGATAATCCTCCAACCAATGTTTCTAATTTTTCTTGAGCAGAAATAAGATTTCCAAGAGAATAATAGATTAGCGTTTGATGTCCATCTTTATTTTGTTTCCACTCAATTGGCTGAATTACATGTGGATGATTTCCAATTACTACATCTACACCTAAATCTGTTAAATATTGAGCAACTTCTTTTTGTTGTTTTGAAGGTGTAGAGGTATATTCAACTCCCCAATGCACCATAACAATCACCATATCAGAACTACTCTTTGCCTTTTCCACATCATTTTGTATCGCTTTTTTATCAATTAAATTTAATGCCCAAGACTTATCATCTGGAATTTTAATTCCATTCGTACCATATGTATAATTAAGTAATGCAAAACGAATCCCATTTTTTGTAATCGTTTTTATTTCATTGCGCTCGTTTTGACTCTCATTAATGCCTACCGGGATAACATCCGGATATTTCTTCCAGTATTCTCTTGTATTCGCAACACCTTTAATACCCATATCCATAGCGTGATTTGTCGCTTGAGTCACTATATTGAATCCAGTGTCCACTAAAGATTGACCTACTTCTTCAGGTGTATTGAAAGTAGGATATCCCTGTACTTTTAAATTATTTCCTGCAATCGGGGTCTCCTGGTTCACTATAGCAAGATCACTTGATTTAACAGCTTTTTTGATATTTTCATAAATATAGTTATAATCATATGAACCGTCTTTTTGTTTGCCATCTTTAATTACTGCGTCATGGTATAAATTATCACCCGTTGCTATTAAATTCACAACCGATTTTACTTTTTTATCTTCCGTAAAATTAGGAGACTGTTGGATAGGACTTTTATCTACCCAATTTGGTGCTTTTAATGATTTATCTATATTTGATTGAGCCGGTGGTAATGAAGCTTTAGATGTCTTAACATCCGTATTACCACAAGCGGTTAAAAGCACTAAAAAAATAAGACATAATAAAAAAAACTTTTTACTTCTCTGTAAAGTATCTAACATGTGATCCTCTTTTCTGTTTTATTACTTATAACCAGTTCTAACAAATCATTCTTTAAAACAACGTATTTTGGTTTTACCCTTAATTATGGAAGGACACTTTGTTACATTTGCTTCGGAATATACGGATAATCATTTTCCATTCTCTAGCAATCTATCAATTCCATCAGAATTGATAGATTGCTAGAAAAACATGATCCATCAGGATGTCGACTAGATTCTAATCAATCCTCCAGATATTGAGTTTCATATACCTGTTCCAATTGCAGTAACTGATTTAATCTAAACAAGATAGGAGAATAGTTCATATAGCCTCTTCTCTTGCTTTACGTTCGTGAGTGGCTCCAAAAAGAGGGGATCGTTGCTGTAACCCCCTTTAAATATTATGGAAGCTTTGTAACTAATTTCTTTACGTTAAGCGACAAATATTATACCGATAAAAACAAGTAAGACCCAAGAACTTATTTTACCAATATACAAAAAAAGTAGCAATCTTTTCTACGCCCTATATAAAGAAGCCAATTAGGAGAAATGCAAAAGGAAATGGCATTTTATATGTATCGTACTCTGAATTGTACATAATTTTTATCAAAAACAATAAATACATAATTCCCCGTTTGTTTTCTATGAATTTCCGCAAAAAAAATAGAGGTAGTACCGACATTGGTACCAACCCCTCATCCAATCATTTCAATATAATTTCACGCTTTCTTCAGCGAAAATAGAATATAGATTTTTTCAATTTCATGCGATTCTTCTAATACCCACGAAGTTTGATTTAAAATCTTCTGTAACCCTTCCAATCCAAGATACCTAATTTGCACACCAATAAACTCCGTAAATCCAAGGTATCCCGGATTTACATGCGCTCGGTCGAAAATTAATGAACCCGTGACACGGGCATCCGCTGGGGAATTTTCAAAGAAACGGTTTAAATTCTCAATGATATCTGAATCCGAACCATACTCGAAAAGCCCCCTTCCGATGAACAGAGCTGAATCCAACCTGAATGTTCCAAGCTCATTTTTAATAATGAATCCGGTTGGCTCCAGTTATAATGAATTGTATTAAGAGTTATATCAAGACCATGGAATCGTTCCCCCTGCTGCTTCAAGACACCCATACACCTTTTTGCGAAATTAGGGCCGTAAGTATCAATATCTAAAATATTAATCTCAATCTTTCGTCCCTTAAGTAATTCCGGGTCTGATTCCTGTATTAAAATCAAAGTATTGATACTGTCCGTAGCAGCACCACCAGCTATATTAAAAAAACAAAGACCCCGTTCAGGGAATTGCTTAAGCTGAGGCAACAAAATTTCCGACTGGTGTCTGCAAAGATCCCTCAGCCTAATCCGAAGTCCCATAAAAGAAGTTTGCTTCACCGCCCACTTGTCCCGAAAGCCTAATTTTATCCCCTTACTTAAACCAGGGCCTAGTTTGTACAGTAAAGTACGCATACCGCTAAGATAGGAATCATCAACATTCGACATTTTCACAAAGATATTTTGAATAAAGCTAGGCATCTTTTTTAACGATTCAATGCTCCGGGCTGATTTGAGGCAATTCAAATGATACACCTGTTCATCAATACTTTCATTAAAAAGGGGATGAGTGATATCCAGCACCGGCAATTAAATTTCATCCTCAAAAACCGCATAGAGGATTCGCTGATTTTGATTTACTTCCATATTTTGAACTCCACCTCGCTTAAGCGATCAATTTCGAACTAACTAAAATACAAAGCTAGTATAATTCTGCTCTTCCAGAAAGATTTAAAGTTGCGGTTGTATTTACTTGCCATTCCGCACCGAACACAAAAAATGATACGTATTTATAGTATGCTTTTTGATATTACACTTTTCTTCTAGACGACAAAATTGATGGAATACAGATTAACGAGCACTCGGCTAATTCACCTATTTTCCCCTGCAAATTTTTAGTTTTAATTTATTATATTCGCTCTCCAATCCATGTCCGGCCAACTAGTTTCTTTTCGTTCTTCCTAGAAAATATCCATTCATTCTATTCAATTCCTCATCTTCCTATTCCTTCATTGGTCAATAAAAAAACAAGCCATCCAACTCACAAAGACTGAATTGGATGGCTCTATACGATAAAGAGAATTTATTATTTGTATTACTTCAATTTACCCTCAAAAACAATTTTTCTACCACACGGTTCAACTTCTGTTTTTCCGTCTTTCTTTACTTCATGAAAGATTGGCTCTTCCATGCGACGAGACGGTGCATATCCTTCTTGTTCCATACGCGCTAAGCAGTCTGTAATCGTTTCGTTTTCTAGTACTTCAAATTTTTTCTTATTAGGTTGTTTTGTCATGCCCTAACCTACTTTCTATTTTTCTTGATGCGAATTGATTCTTCATGTAGACCATATATACCATTGCGAGAATTCCCATTATAATCATAACCGCAATAAAAAAGCTTGTATACTGTATTTTTTCTATAAATACGCCTCCTAATACAGGTCCCATAATACTTCCTATACTAAAGGCGATTCCGGATAATATATTACCTGCTGGTAGTAAGTGTCTCGGTAATAAATCTGTCATAAATCCAAGCCCTAGTGAGAAGCATGAGCCAATGACCATACCTGCTATAAGCATACATGCAAAGACAATCCAGTAATATTGATCAAATACTGCTGCGAGTAGGAAAATGCCCGTACTTACGCTGAACGTCCACGTTAAAATACGATTTCTTCCGTATTTATCACTTAATATACCGAGTGGAATTTGTGTAATAATGCCCCCAACTGCGAATGCTGGTAATAAGAAGGAAACTTCCGATACAGACCATCCTTTGCGAAGTGCGTATACTGGTAAGTTACTATTTAACATCGCTTCAAGTACGCCATATGCGAGCGGACCAATTAGCGCAATCCAAGCTAATCCAACGACTTGTTTATAACGAGAAAAGGATGATTTACTTTCAGTTTTTGCCTCATCTTGTGCTGGAAATGCATTTTTCGTTGGTAGTAGTAAAAGCCATCCTATTAAGCAAAGTATAGTAGATACGATAAATGGTGTTGCAAGACCGTACTGAACAGTGCTTGCTAAATACGGGCCAACTGCGAAACCAATTCCGAAGAATACACCGTATATCGATACTTGTCTACCTATTTTACTAGGATCTGACGTTGTCGTAATCCACGTTTGCGTTCCGACATGGAGCATATGATCTCCAACACCAACTAGGAACCTAAGAATAAACCATATCCAAAATGAAAATGTTTGTGTAAAAAAGAATAATGAAATAATAACGAGAAACCCACCAATTACGATAATTGGTTTCATTCCAAACTTTTGCATCGGTTTTTCAAGAAACGGTGAAATAAATAATATCCCGATGTATAATGCCGTTGCATGAATACCGTTAATACTTGAACTAACCCCTTCTTGTTCAAAAATCATTGCGATGGCAGGTAAGAGCATCCCTTGTGATAAACCTGAGATTGCCACAATCCCAACCATAATCCAAAAAGTAAAACGCATTGACATCCCTAATCTCTCCCTTTTGTAATTCACCACACTCATTATATATTGTTTACTGTGGAATAAGAAAGAACTAGTGGCTGAAATAATTTTGGTTTTCCCACAAAAAAGAAGCTAGATACATTTCATCTAACTTCTTCCTCAACCTACTTATCTTCTAACCAATCCTCAACATGTTTTATAAACACATCTAAACAATCTATAAACGGTGAGTGTCCGCAATCTTCTAATATCTTCAACTCTGCATTTGGCAAATGTTTTGCTAATTCCTCACCGACTACTTGCGGTACGACGTAATCTCTGTCACCTTGTATGACGAGTGTTGGAGCTTTAATATGATGAATTTGCTTATTTCCCTCTACAGCCCCGTTATGTTCATCCGAAATATTAAATGTAATGAGCGCATAATTCACATCTACGAAATTACGTTGCGTTAACATATCATCTAAATACTTTTCATAACGATCCGGTTCAGGTTGATTATGTGTATATATTAATAGATTCCATACTGTACGGTAATATAATTTATTCATATTTTTTATCGCATCTAGCACTGGAGCAATTTGTACGGGATCTTGCGCGATTTCTTCTTTCGTCTTTACTAAACTTGATACGATTGGTTGCCCGTTAATATCTTTTTTAAAAATTGGATATCCCTTCATTCCCACTGATTCTACTAAAATCAACTTTTCGACAAATGTTGGATGATTCGCTGTAAATTGCATCGCAACACCACCGCCCATTGACCATCCCATTAATGAAAATTTCTTCAAATTTAATTTATCTATAAAAAGTTTTACATCTTCTGCAAAGTCTTGTAAAGAATCTATCGGCTTATTATACGTTGATTGTCCAAATCCTCTTAAATCAATTGCGTAAATATGATATTGATTTTGTAGTTTCTCAAGAACTAAATCAAAGTGTTGTGACGATGTCATATTCCCATGAATGAGTACGAGCATTTCTTCATTTTGCCTTCCAACTTCCTGATACGCAATCGTTTCTCCGTTCGATAGTGAAACAAACTCCATTGTTGCAGGCTTAATCATCACAAGTTCCCCCATTCTTTTAATAGAAAGAAAATTCTTTACTTAATTAAAGAATACCATGTAGAATGTACGTTCTCAATACAAAATCTATACGAAATTTCCACATAAAACAACATGTCTATTACTAGACAAGTAAAATAAAAAGGTATATAGTTAGCTAGGTAACTAATTTGAAAGGATCAAAATACATGGACGAAAAACAACATTTTTTTCACATTGTCAGTCAAACTTCTCGTAAGTTTACGAAGAAATTTAATGAACGTGTATCTCCAACAGGATTATTTAGTGCGCAATGGGCTGTTATTTTCCGCATTAATCAAACTGGATCTTGTACCCAAACAGAATTATGTCAGTATTTAAATGTTGAATCCCCAACGATGACCCGCACGTTAACACGTATGGAAACGATGGGCTGGATTATTCGGACGGAAGGAAAAGATCGCCGTGAGAAGCTCATTTCCTTATCGGAAACAGCAATAGAAATGATTCCAGTATGGCAAGAAGAAGTTGATTCCTTTGAAGAAAAGACGCTAGAAGGTATTAAAGAAGAAGACTTACATGAAGCTTTTCAATTGTTACAACAAATTATCAAAAATTTAGATCATTAATTTGGAGGGATGACGATGCAAAGTGAAAAACTTTGGACGAAGGATTTCCTCGGAACTTGTTTTAGTAGTCTGTTTCTCTTTTTAACATTTTACATGCTTATGACTACTCTGCCTGTCTATGTTATAGACAGCCTAAAAGGAAAACCTGAGGAAATTGGTTTAGTTGCAACTGTTTTTCTTATTTCATCTGTTTTATGTAGACCATTCACAGGAAAATGGCTCGATGATTTAGGAAGAAAGAAAATATTATTTATTTCACTTTCACTATTTTTAGCCGCTACTGTTATGTATTTCGGTACGCAAAGTTTATTTTTATTACTTGCCCTTCGCTTCTTACATGGTATTGGATTCGGAATGGCAACGACAGCAACTGGAACAATTGTAACTGATGTAGCACCAGCTCATAGACGCGGTGAAGCACTTGCTTATTACGGCGTATTTATGAGTCTACCGATGGTAATTGGTCCTTTTTTAGGTTTAACAATTATTTCTCATTTTTCATTTACTGTACTATTTATCGTGTGTTCAGTATTTTCATTACTCGCATTTTTATTAGGATTACTAGTCAATATTCCGCATGAAAAACCAGTAAGTAAACAAACACGTGAAAAAATGAAATGGAAAGACTTAATTGAACCATCTTCTATTCCGATCGCTCTGACAGGATTTGTTTTAGCCTTTTCTTATAGTGGCATTTTATCCTTTATTCCTATTTATGCGAAAGAACTCGGTTTAAGCGAAGTTGCAAGTTACTTCTTTATTCTATACGCACTTGTTGTTGTAATCTCTCGTCCATTTACAGGAAAAATATTTGATCGTTTCGGTGAAAATGTACTTATTTATCCGGCTATCATTATTTTCACAATTGGGATGTTCATTTTAAGCCAAGCGCAAACTTCATTTTGGTTCCTTGGCGCAGGTATGTTAATCGGTTTAGGATACGGAACATTAATTCCAAGTTTCCAAACGATTGCGATTTCTGCCGCTCCAAACCATCGACGTGGTTCTGCGACAGCTACTTACTTCTCGTTCTTTGATAGCGGCATTGGCTTTGGTTCTTTCATTTTAGGTATAGTCGCTGCCAAATCAAGTTATCATAATATGTATTTTATCGCAGCTATTATCGTTGCGTTCACTTTACTTCTATATTATGGATTACACGGACGAAAACAAAAATTCAAGAAACAAAGTACAGACGGACAAATATCTGCTTAACGTTCATAAGGAAAGTAAACTTACCCGTTTACTTTCCTTATTTTGTATTTATTTTAAGACGAGCGTATACTTATAATAGAAACTAAAGGAGGTACATGCATGAATGTAAAGAAATCTCCCCTGCTATTACTGTTACTAGTATTACTATTCGTAGTTACAGGGCTTGGGTTTACTTTTTTTAAAAATAATAAAACGACCCCCACTAAAGCAAATGTCACAAAAGAAAACTGGTTAGACGATCCTTACTTACGCTGGTCGTATACACATATGAAAGAATTCACTTTAATAAATGAGGTAAAAAACATCCCTGACCAAGTTGCTCCCTTCCCTACCGCGTTACAAAACTTAGACGATTTTGCTGTGGAGCGTAGATTTGGAAATACGACTCCTCTAAAAAAACTTTTAGACGAAAACAAAACAGATGCTTTTGTCGTTGTACAGAATGGTCAACTTGTTTATGAACGATATTTCAATGGATATAACGAGAGTGAACCTCATGGAATGGCATCGTTAGCAAAGGTGTTTACTGGTGCAATTATACAATCTCTCGCTGAAGAAAATCGAATTGATGTAGAAAAAACAGCTGACACTTACATAAAAGAATTAAAAAATACACCGTTTGGTAAAGCAACACTTCAACAATTAATGGACATGCAAGTTTCCGCTGAATACCCTACTCACGGATATATGCAGCTAGGACTAGAAAATCAAGATGCACAACTATATTTAGCTAGTAATATTTTACCCCGAGGTAAAAATTACGAGGGGCCTATGAAAATTTATGATATGTTACTAGAAGCAGAAGAAACTGCACCACCCGGTTCCTCTTTTTCTTACAATAACGGATCAACAGAAACACTCGCTTGGATTATCCGAACAATCACAGGAAAATCATTAGCTGAAAATGTAAGCGAGCGAATTTGGTCTCAAATTGGTATGGAAGAAGACGCTTATTACGTTACAGATGAAACAAAAGTAGAACAAGCAAGCGCTGGTTTAAATGCAACTGCTAGAGATATGGCGAGGTTCGGGCAATTACTTTTAAATAATGGTCAATATAATGGAAAACAAATCGTCCCTTCTTCTATTACAGAAAGTGTGAAAAATGTACAAGAAGGTGAGCTCGCAATTGGTCGTGGTGCTTCCATTTCTTATCATAATCAATGGTGGATTCCGCACAATGAACAAGGTGCTTTCGAAGTGTTAGGCAGTTACGGACAAACTCTTTATATTGATCCGAAAGCAAGTATGGTAATCGTCCACTTCTCTTCTAACGCTGCGCCTAGTAATGAAATCCATTCGGTTTATTCCGATATGTATATTGATATTGCACATCATTTGGAGAAGCTTCCACAGTAGTGGAGGCTTTTTTTATTTACCCAAATCCTATTCCAGTTAGTACTTGGTTAGTAGGAGTTGCCGAAAGAATTACTATTTAAGCCACGCCTAAACCCCATTTATATTGATAATATTTTAGTAATTTGAAAACACTAGTGCTTAGGAAAGGAGGGATTACGAATGTCTGTGAAAAAGCTATTAACTGGATTAATCATTTCACTTGCGATGATTGTAGTTATGACTACTTTAGGTTCGCTCCGTGTATTTGCCGAATCCGACGTTGTGAGACAGCCTATTGAGGTTGAATTGAATGATGATTACTTTAATCCGAGTATCATCACTGTTCCGGTTGGGAAAACGACGACGTTGCTATTGAAAAACAAAGGAAATAGAGAACATACCTTTACGGTGAAAAAACTCGGAATTGACGCCGAAGTCCCGTCAGGAAAAGAAATAACAATTACCGTAAAACCTGAAACTCCCGGTACATATGAACTAATATGTCGGTTCCACTACTTGAAAGGAATGGATGGAAAAGTAATAGTCCAATAACGAGCGGTACCGGTCGATCCTTACTTTTTTATAAAGTAAACTTAAATCTGCGTGGGTGTCCCTCCCCCGCAGATTATGAGCTCTCACTAATCAGTTTTTTACGGGTAGCATAAAATCGTTACATTTTCATAGCGTATGAAATTTGTGTTTTGATGGTGCTACCCCATCGCTATCAAGCTAACAAAATAAAATCCCCCCTAAAATGAAAAAATACGCTATTCTTTCTGTAGAATCATAGGAAAGGATGGCGTTTTTGTATGTCTATTTCTGTATCTGATGAATTACAACTATTTGCTCAAGAAATT
>NZ_JAKUGJ010000013.1:0-116812 GCF_022663915.1 Bacillus cereus group sp. BfR-BA-01331 | reverse complement strand
AAAATACGTTATTCTTTCTGTAGAATTATAGGAAAGGATGGCGTTTTTTTCATTCTAGGGGGCATTTCTTTTTATTAGCTTGATAGCGATGTGGCGGTACCCCATTAATAGAAAACTACTGAAAGAGTTATAGTTTTATGTTTTCATTTCCCTTTTTGCATTTATCTTTTAATCAGATGAATGCTTTTTTTAGTACATAATAAAAAAATAACCAGAAAAACTGTCACAAAATCCGTTTTTCTGGTTTCTCTATAATACAGGCATCAAATTGAAAGTGAGGTTTAAACTAACATGTTAACCATAGAAAATGAAGAAAGTCATGCTTCTGATATGCCTTTTGAAGATTTATTTAAGCGGTACTATGCTTATGCTGTGAAACAGATTATATGGATTGTTAAAGATCAATCTATCGCTGAAGAATTAGCACAAGAAGTGTTTTTACAATTATATCGTAGCGACTGGAAAGTAATTGAAAACATACCTGGATGGTTGATTAAATCTTCTACTTATGTAGCTTATAACCATTTACGATCTGAAAAAAGGCAACAAGCGAAGATTGATAAAGAAATACAATACCATGAAGTACAAAATGTTTCATCATTAGACGATGATTGGATAAGAAAAGAAGAAATTACAAAGGTACAAACGATACTAAATAAAATGAATGATCGAGAACGAACCCTTTTACTAATGAAATTCTCTGGTTTTCAATATAAAGAAATTGCAGAAATACTTCAAATTGAAATATCTTCTATTGGAACATTATTGGTCCGAGCCAAAATGAAATTTCGCAAGATTTATAAACAAATGGAGGAGGCATAACAAATGAAATGTTATGATATCGGATTTATTCAAACATATATTGATGGAGAACTTTCTCATGATATAAGAAAGGAATTCACAAAGCACCTAGATACATGTGAAGCATGCCAAGATTTATTAGTAGAAATCAGTAAATTAAATCAATGGGAGAACGTAATGCTAGATGAAGAATCTGCAAATTCACCACAAGAAATCAAAATTGATATAGAACAAGCATGGAAAACATTTGAAAGTCGTTCCAAGCTAGACAATTTTTCTAATATAAATCACAAAAAACAACAGAAGAAGGGACTCTTTACAAACATGAGTAAAAAATCAAAACGTTTCATGTATACAGCAGTAGCTGCAGCAGCACTTTTCACAACAGCAATGATTCCACAAGTACAAGTAGCGGCTACAAATGTTGCCTCATATTTTTCTGATGCAATTACAAATGATAAAGTTGTAAATGAAGGAATACAAGATGAAAATGGTGTCACACAAGATATGATGAAGAATGGTAAATATATTCCTATTGATGAAAAAATTACAGATCAAGGTATTACTGTACATTTCAAAGAATTATATATCGCAGATTCACGTATATCAGTTCATTATAGAATGGAAAAAGCTGACGGAAGTTTAGTACCATTTGAATTTGATACATCAGGATTAGAGCTCGAAAATGATGGTAAAATTAATGGGCAACAAGAGGAAAACCCTGAGATTAAACATGAAGGGAGACTATCATTTATCCATGATTCAGATGACCGTCTTCCTTTTGAACTTATGGCAGCAGGTAAAAAATTAAATGATGTAGGCATTCGTGATAATGATAAACCCGAAGGTGTTGCTACATTTGTTATAGTTTCTGAGGGAAAAGACGATTTTAAACAGCCCCTTACTCTAGATGTAAATATAAATAGAATTGGAAAAGTAATTGGATCTTGGAAAGGTGAAATTCAAATTGATACTTCACATCTGAAAAATAATACTAATTAAAATGAAAAAAAGAATAGAACAATATGTATCTAATGCTCAGTTTATATGTTTTCTTGTTTTCGTTACATTTATTTCTTATATAGTTTTTACTCTATCTTTTATTTATGATTTAAGTTTATAACCTTAAATCAATCATTTAAGATCATTACGAGAAAAACCTCCCTAAAAAAGTAGGGAAATAAATAACCGGTCCCTTAACCTATAAGGAATCGGTTATTTTGTATCTAAAATGTGTCTAAACTTACAATTTTCTTTTTTGATATGGTGCCCCTATAGAGAAAGAATTTTTTCGTTTAGGGGGTACTTCAAAACCTTAACTTGATGGCGATGGGGTCCCGCCAACATAACGCGAATTTCGTACGCTAAGGAACTTTTTATTTAAAAAACTTGGATTTCCGTACATTAAGAGTGTTCCATAAACAGTATTTGATGTTTGATATAAAACTTTGTTTTTGGTAATGAGTTTTTGAACTGAATTTTAAACATATTTCAGTCAGTTTTGATAGATATAAATAAAGTTCCTTAAACGACCGTTTTAGGGACTATTTGGACTGGTTAGTCAACATGTGATACCGCCAGCATTTCGAAAAAAAACACGCTAAGCAAATTAAATAAGAAATAAGCAGGTTTTTATCACGTTAAGAGTAAACCTATTTATGAAAAATAAAATTCTTAAAAAATGGAGAGCCGATACCATAAACCTGCATTATTAATGTAGAATTTTGATGTTGGCTCTTTATTTACTAAAATAGCAAGTTAGTGAATAAATTGTTCATATTTTTTCGAGAGGAGGTTAAGCAATGAGAGCGCCGTATCAAGTATTGATATTTCCTTATATAAAAACTGATGATTCCATTCAATATGGCATTTTTAATCGAAGTGATTATGGTTATTGGCAAGGAATAGCTGGTGGTGGAGAAGATGGTGAGACTCCTATTGAATCAGCAAAACGGGAAGCGTTTGAAGAGGCTGGTATTATAAGAGAATGTCCATATATAAAACTAGATTTTGTGTCTTCACTACCAGTAGAGGATGTAGTTGGTGAATTTCTTTGGGGCGAAGATGTTTATGTAATAAAAGAATTTTCTTTTGGAGTTAAAGTTCCTACAAAAAATATTAAATTATCTAAAGAACACTTCAATTATAAATGGCTGTGCTTTGAGGAAGCCGTAACGCTTTTAAAATGGGATAGTAACAAAACAGCTTTGTGGGAATTAAACAAAAGGCTGTTAAAATAATTTAAGTGTTAGTTAACAAAGCCGATAATAGAAATCACACATTAAACATATATTTATACGCGTTGTTACTACACGCTAAGGAATAGTAATGAAAAGATGATGCCGATAAAACTATATAAAAACCAAAAGAATCCTAAGATGGGGAATGTTTTATGAAAATTAAGCATAGTAAACCTCCTTGGATATATAAAGTATTATAATACATCGTTGGTCTATTTAGAATACTAACCATGAATGAATTGGATGACATTAGGCATGGTTAAACTAATAGAAATGATACATTAAACGTATTTAATGAGTCTGCTAGGTATAAAGATAATTGATAATCATACAATGATATGGAAGGGCCTTTTCTAGCGTGTTAGTTACCTCAACGTATATGTATCTCTTGGCGCCTGGGCGAGGGTGCTTTTTTTATTGCACATTATAATATGGACAAGCATAATATTATGTAACAGGACGAGTTCTTCGTGTCCTATTCAATGCTCAGGATAAACCCCAATTCACATTGAGAGCACCAATAGCGAGGGTACTCTCTTTTTATTGAATCTACATTTATTTTTATGCCTAATGAATTCGCTAAGTGGATACTATTTCATGTAAAATGGTGATTTTATTTATATTCTGGGTAGATTTCTTGCGAAATATGTAACTAGAGCCGTATTTAAATTGAAATATGATACGATAGTTGTATATATGCATTTAGATGGTAAGAGGGGATAAAAGTTGATGAAAAACCATATAAAAGTAAATGGAAAACTCCTTCAAACAAATATATAAAATTTTAATTTTTTTGGAGGCGTTCTTCAATAAGTTTTGCTTTTTCATTCACTTTTGTTGTATATGTGAAATCACCGTAACAATATGGATATCTAAAATTTTGTTTATTTCCACCACAAGTGTATGTAGCTGGATTCTGATCAACTTTCAACTTAGAAAACTGTTTAGCTGTATCTTCCGAGTGTTGTTTAGCTTCTTGATTGGCAATAAAATCAATATAGCCTGGCCCCATATTATAGCTTTGAATAATTGTATCCATGCTAACACCTTTTTCTTCTCCATATCTATACATTTGAACAAAGTGCTTTACCCCTTGTTTAATGCTCAAGTTTATCTCTTGGATTTCATTTGGCTTTAATCCAAGTGATTCGGAAGATTGCATAGGGTCGTTGCCCTCACCCCTACTCTCGTGGTACATAATTCCTAGTAAAATTGCTGTTTTTTCTCCCAAATTATATTTTTCTAATTCTTTTTTCATGATGGGCTCATATTGCAATAAACGTTCCTCGGTAGCAAACGCTTTATTTTTTTGAGTATTGGTTTTGTCATTAAAATATAGTATCCCGATTATTGTTCCTAACCCTAAAATACTAATAAAGAATAATATAATAGTTTGTACTTTTCTCTTATTCTTCAAATATTACTCCTCCTTTTACAAGAAACCCTATTTTCAATGGTGGCTGGTTATTAAAAAAATTCAATAATTCTCTATTTCCCAGCTTTTTTAGACTCGAAAATTTTTTTCTAAATGCTAAGTTTAATAGAAAAATTTAAAGATAAGGTAAAGATAAAATAAAGTCCATTTTTTAGGGTATCTATTATGTGTTCTAAAGGCTCCAGATTCAAGAGATATATTATCTACATAACCCATAAGAGAGAAGGAGGTAAGCAAAATATCACTTGAAACAGATATAATTCTTTCTTTATTAGATATAAAACTGTGGATGGCCCATCATTCGGAAATTAGTCGCTTAAAAATAAAAAAAATTAAAATCAGAACCGTACCTCAATAAGTCTTCAAGTGTTAATAAAAGAAAGCTATATAAGGTGAGGGAATAAAGATTCAACACCAATGATTATCAATAATTGAAGTGCTAATGATTATAATAAAAAGAACCTTCAATAGGCTCTTTTTTATAGTTGGTAAATATGTTATCAACAATAGATGGTAATAAAGATAGAAATTTAGACACTTTTTATTAATGGGCTAAGTTTTCTTAGGAAGAAATCTATTTCTCATGACTGATCGCTAGATATAACAGGATATATCATTTATTAATTTGGGTGGGTGATTTAGCTTTTTGAGTTTACCACACTAAAATTTAAATTTTGTTTAGGGACAAAATGTTAAAGTGTTACATTCTGAATTAACAGAAAATTAAAGTGGTAAAAATCCTATTAAATCTTTTATCAGGTAACTCATATTTCTTTGGCCTTATTTTCATGGTATTACCGAACGTTTATATGTCTCTAAGGGAAAGAAATACTTTAAGTTTTATTACCATCTAATGTTTGATTAAGATGGTAACATGAAAATAAAACGTTTACAACTAGAAAATAAAGAAAAAATATAAAAATTCGACTTTTTTCGACATTACGACTATGAGAGGAAGAATCTAAATTAAGTAAATCTTATATTTAGAGGGGATATTTACCTTATACATAACGGTTAAAACATTTGCAAATGTTTCACGAGTAATTAAAAACGTCGAATATAAAATTATATTGTGACAATTTTAAACGAATATACTTTATAATTCATACTTAGACTAATAAATTAATTACTAATAAATTAAATACGCTATATTTAATAGAGTATAATACGGAATATTTAACTTTAACATTCCATATTATATATAATTATGAATCATTTAACATATTTGTTGCGGAAAATTTTGACATAAGATATTTTAAATATTAAGCACAGAAACATTTCAAAGAAAAAGAGCTATTTTAAAATGTACCCTAAAAACGTTTTTCCTAAAAGTAGTAAGATTTTGCAAAATGTTTCTGTGCCTAATTAGATGAAAATAATATGATAAATTGTTTAAAAGAGATAAAAATAAGTTGCTTTTATGGAGAAATATACATCCCACACTATTAGAATTATGTCAAATTGTAGTTTGCAAATTACATTTCAAAGTATAAAAGGGGCATTTATTGCAGCTCGAATATCTATTACTGATTTATTGCATAAAAAGGTAGCTGCACAAAAGTACAGCTACTTTTTTCTTGAAAACATTATTATGCAAATAGCATACTTAACGTAAACTTGCGCTTAACGGTACTTGTGAATAAATTGTGAAATTGCTACTCTATGTTTCTAACTAACATTTTTGCACCAGAACCATATAAAAAGAGGACGAATAGTTACGTCTTCTTTTTATATGGTTCTATTAGCTACAAAATAATATCATTTAAATAAATCTTCTATTATATTAGCAGGGGATAGTGATAGAAAAGTGTGTTCCTTTTCCTAGTTCACTTTCTATCTCTATATCTCCGTTTAATTCTTTAATAATACTGTAAGCAATCATAGTACCAAGCCCAGTGCCTTTTTCTGTTGTTGAATAAAATGGCAAGGCAATACGTTTTATTTGTTGGGAAGACATTCCTATTCCTGTATCAATAATATCAATTACAATATTACCTTTTATTTTTTGTATATTTATTTGTAATACGCCACCATTTTTCATAGCCTCAATTCCATTTTGTATGATGTTGGTTAGACATATTTTTAATTTTTCAGTATTAGCATTTATGTAAAGGGAATCTGTTGTAATATGCTGTTTTATTTCAACATTATATGAAAGAGCGAGTGGTGAAATATTATCTTTCACTTGATTTAATATGTAATTAATATCTAGTTCCTCTTTTATAATGTTTTGTGGTTTGGTTAAAGATAAATAGTTATTAATAGTAGATTGTATTTGCTGCATTTCAAGTAACATAATTTCTAAGTACTTATCTTGAGACATCTTAGCACTCTCATCTTCATTTAGTAATTGAGTGAATCCACGTACCGTGGTCAGTGGATTATGAATTTCATGCGCAATCGATGCAGCTAGTTCGCTAGCTATATAAAATTTTTCTGCTCTTTGCATTCTTTCTTTTATTTTATATTTCTCGATCATTCCTTCTATTAAATAAACTGATAATAATACTGTGAAAATATTTATGATTATATAATTGAATAAAAATTCAATGAGAGTAGAGTCAATTTTACCACCTGTATTTATTTGCGTTACAATACCGCAGATAGAAAGGGAAGTTGTACATATCAAAATAAGTAGAATACTTAATAATATCTTCTTTTCCTTGAAATAAGTAGGTGACAAGTAACGAAACATGATTGTAATAACAGAAATAACAGTAAAGATAATAAATGATGGGAAGACTCCGCTTCCACCTAAGTAAAATCTATAAGAAAGATATAAAACTCCAATACAAAAAATGCTCTTTGTATTTCCATATAGAAAAACTAATATAATGGGAATAAAACGTAAATCATAAATGAACCCAGCGTGTAAATGAAAAGGAAAAGTCATACAAAAAATAATTGCAATGGAGGAAAGTACAGAAATTAATATATTATTACATGCCATTTTTTCTTTATGTTCTAGCCAAAATACTTGGTAACTAAGGATACAAATAATAATAATAAATGTATTTAATAATAGTGTAGGAATTCCCATAGTTTATACCTCTCTGAGAGTTTGTAAGTAGGATTATGTATGTGTTTAATCTAGGTGTTTGATTTTATTAGATTTTCTATCTTTAAAAAAGAAAAGGAAGGGCACTTGAAAAAGTGCTTTTTTACCATTTATATTAAAATCGATGAGGAAGATAGAATAAAAAGTTACTTTTACTTATGAACAAAAAAATTGAAAGTAGCCCTTGTATAGGTAAAAGATGAAGCAAATTACTGAAATAGTTACATTTCTCTGGAGTGAATATTCCGAAAAAACATTGTGTATGGCGAAATCCATTTTATAACCTTCGCCATATTAACATGCAACTTATTAAATTACAAAGAAAAAATTAAAAATTATTATTTTTTTGTTATTTTAATTTATTTAAAAACGTAAAAGTATTCAAGAGGTTACCATTGAGATGCTAGGGTACTTAGACCAATATTCGAACTTTGTAATAACGTTGTTACTTTTTTACTAATATTCTTAATACTAATTTTAGTATAATTAATCGATTGAAAGTTCCGATAATTATCTGCGTACCCCTTTTTTTATATCATTTTATATTAAATACAATGATATTTATTGTCACATAATAATGCAAATTTCCAGTAAACTAATAGAAAAAATCCTATAAAAACATAATTTACTATCTTTTATATAAACATTGCAGGTGTAAATGCAATAAAATTTCATTATTAATACATATATTCAATTTGAAAATATCTTTGTAGTGGTCCTTCATGCGAAGAATCGTTTCCGTACTCCAACTACCGTTATTCTAGTATTTTACCAAGTTTCTTATTTTGTTAAGGTATCCTAATATTGTTACTTTTGTGAAATGGAATGTTTTAATATTATAATTTATAGTGGTTGTTGAGAAAATAAATAATTTGTAAAAATAATATAATATTTGTAACTTTATGTCTTATAATATGAAATATCTTCGTTGTGATTATTTTAAATATTTGAATAATACATCGGGTTCATTTTATCTAGGGAGGTTTTAAAATTGGGGAGAAGAGTTGTTAAAAGAGTTTTTGCATTATTATCAGTACTAGCATTATTCTTTAATGTGTTTCTACCGAAGGCAAATGCGGAGGTTATGACGCATGAAAAGTATTCAATGAACTGGAGTTATAGCGACAGTTTAGGTAAGTACATTCGAACTGAAATTATTAAAAATTCAAGCGGTCAAATTGCTTATTGTTTAACCCTTGGCTTAAAATCACCAAATGGTGAAGATCTTCCTGAAATGGGGAAAACAGATAATGTAGTATATAGGGTTCTATTAAATGGTTTCCCACAAAAAAGTATAGAACAACTGGGAGTAGCTAATAAGAATGAAGCACATTATGCAACTCAGCTTGCGGTTTGGAATGCATTAGGTCAACTTGATGTAAATGAATTAAAGCATGAAAATAAAAATGTTGAAAAAGCGGCTAAGACAATTATTAATGCTGCAAATACAAGTGAAGATACTCAAGATATTTTTATGAATGTGATCCCTGCTGAAAAGCAAAAGGCAGAATTAAAGGGTGAGTTTTTTGAAACAAACCTATACACAGTACAAACAAATGCTAAGAGTGGTTCTTATAAAGTAGTAGCGAAAAATGCACCTAATGGAGTTAAAATTGTTAGTGAAAATGGAGAAGTGAAAGATCAGCTTTCACTTGGGGAAAAATTCCGTATCCAAATTCCTAAAGATACAAAAACGGGTGAATTTAATCTAAGTGTTGCTGCAAATGTAACTAAAGTTCAAGCAATTGCTTATCGCGGTACTGATACTGTTCAGAATGCTACAGTGCTACTAGAAAGAAATGAGGAAAAGCTTAGTAGTGACCTTGCAGTAAATTGGGAAGCTGCTGGTTCTTTAAAAATTAAAAAGGTTGGGGAAAATGGAGAAATATTAGCTGGTGCAGTATTTGAAGTCTTTAATGCAAATAATGAATCAGTTGGAAAAATCACGACGGGTGCTGATGGTACTGCAGAATTAAATAACCTACCAATTGGTACCTACACAGTAAAAGAAATTAAAGCACCAACAGGTTATGTTTCAGGTGATAAACCACAAACTATTGAAGTTAAGACAGGGGAAATAGGAGCTGTTCAAGTAGTAAACAACAAAGTAAAAGGTAACATCGAAATAAAAAAACTTAGTGATTCAGGTAAGATGTTACCTAATGTTGAATTCACGGTCTTTACTGAAGATGGAAAAGAAGTGAAAAAAGTAGTAACAAAAGAAAATGGAATTGCAAATGTTGATGGTCTTACGTATGGTAAATATTATTTCTTAGAGACAAAAACACCTAATGGATATATTGGAAATAACACAAAGTATCCTTTTGAAATTAAAGAGCACAATAAAACACTTACTTTTACAGTGGAAAATACAGAAGTGAAAGGTAGTGTGAAATTACTAAAAATAGATAATGAAGATATCAGTAAAAAATTAGAAGGTGCAGTATTCGAGCTAAAAGATGCAAGCGGGAAAGTAATTGGGGAATATAAGACAGATAAAAATGGTGAAGTTAACGTCAAAGATTTAGCGTATGGTAAATATTCATTTGTAGAAAAGGCTTCTCCAAATGGTTACGTTCTTATTACAGAACCAATTGTGTTCGAAATAAAGGAACACGGAAAAATTATTGAGCTATTAGCAGTTAATCATCTTATCAAAGGTGATCTAGAAATTACAAAAGTTGATGTAGCTGATGGAAACAATAAGCTTCCGAATGCAGAGTTTACTATTTATAATGAAGCAGGAAAAGAAGTAGTTAAAGGGAAAACAGACGATAAAGGTATCGCGAAGTTTGAAAAGTTACCATTTGGAAAATACACATATAAAGAAACTGTTGCACCAAAAGGTTATGTATTGAATGAAGAAATATTCTCTTTTGAGATCAAAGAGAATGGTCAAATAATTAAACATATTGTCAAAGATGAAAAGATTCCATCAGTAAAAACAACAGCTACTGATAAAACCGATGGTACAAAAGAAATGCACACTTCTAAGTCTGTAACAATCCAAGATAAAGTGGAATACAAAGACCTACAAGTAGGTAAAGAGTACACTTTAAAAGGTAAATTAATGGATAAAGAGACTAATAAACTATTAGTTGTAAATGGTAAAGAAGTAACTGCTGAAACTAAGTTTACACCAAAAGAAGCAAATGGTTCTATTACACTAGATTTCACTTTTGATGCAAATGGTTTAGAAGAAAAAGAAGTAGTAGTATTCGAAGAGTTACTGAAAGACGGAAAAGTTGTTACTACACATGCTGATATCAATGATAAAGGTCAAACAGTTAAGTTCGTTAAGCCATCAGTAAAAACAACTGCTACAAACAAAGCTGATGATGGAAAAGAGATTCATTCAAAGGATTCTATCACTATTCAAGATAAAGTAGAGTATACTAACTTAGTTGTAGGTAAAGAGTACACTGTAAAAGGTAAATTAATGAACAAAGCTATTAACAAACCATTATTAATTGATGGTAAAGAAATAACAGCAGAGACTAAGTTCATTGCAAAAGAAAAGAATGGTTTTGTAACATTAGACTTTACTTTCGTTGGTGCTGAACAGCAAGGAAGAGAAGTAGTTGTGTTTGAAGACTTATTGCATGAAGGTCAAGTAATTGCAACTCACGCTGACATTAACGATGTAGGTCAAACAGTTCGATTTGTAGAGCCTTCCATTAAAACGACAGCTACAAACAAAGCTGATGGTTCTAAAGAGTTAGACGCTTCTAAATCTGTAACAATCCAAGATAAAGTGGAATACAAAGACTTAATCGTGGGTAAAGAGTACGTTGTAAAAGGCAAACTAATGGATAAAGCAACAAACAAACCATTATTAGTTGATGGTAAAGAAGTAACAGTAGAATCTAAGTTTACTGCTAAAGAGAAAAATGGTTCTATCACACTAGATTTCACATTTAATGCTTCTGCATTACAAGGTAAAGAAGTGGTAGTATTTGAAGAATTGTATCAAGATAATGTCTTGGTTGCTATTCATGTTGACATCGAAGATAAGGGTCAAACGGTGAAATTTAAAGAGGTAAAACCGGAACAACCAAAACCAGAACAGCCGAATCAAGATAAAAATACTCCAACATCAGAGCAACCTAAAGAGCAAGTAAAAGAGCAACCACAACCTAAGAAAGAAATTCAATCTAAAATTGGATGGTTACCGCAAACAGGCGCTGACCTTACAAGCTGGATCTCTATGGCTGCAGGTGCATTACTGTTAATTGTTGGTGGAGTGATTTTCCTAAAACGTAAAAATGCATAAAAATTAAAAAATAAGCACATCTGTTTTTTTACAAGATGTGCTTATTTTTATGTTAATAATTTAGTCCTAGTTACAGTATTTTAATCTATTTGCTTATTTTTGAGTTGTTGTAATAATTCCCTGTTTTCTTTTCCTTAGCTTCCAAAGTGTCAGCTTCTAAATTCACTGTGAGACAAAATCCCTTAGCTATTTCAAAAGGTCTCATAGAGAACTGGGGGATATAATGCTCTTTTTTTACAAACTGTGTTTTTTCTGCCGTGATAAAGCAACAAATCCTTTCCTGCTATCATTATAGAGATAATTTTATCAAAAAAAGAGAGCGTTATCTCTTCAATTTAGATAAATGGGACACAAAGTAGTATGGTGTGACAGAAGTGGCTTTGGCCTTACTGAAATGTTAAAGGGAATTTTCATTCATATAGATTGTTTTAAAAAAGGTGCGAAGTCAATTCTATGACTTTGCATTTTCATATTTCACTTGAACTTTGTTTAAGTGCGTTTATCTACTCATTGTTACGCGTGAATTGCGTTTAAAATAGATACTTTATTCGTAGTAAATAATACATAATTTTGTTTTACTGTTTTGATTAAAATGCGGTCCGTTGTCCCATATGCTGTTCCAATACGAATTGCACTAGGATCTTCAACACCCGCATAGGTAGCATCTTCGGTAACCTCGATTACATCACGTAATGGAATCGTGACCTCCGCAAATTGCCATGAAATAATTAACTCTTCTTTTGTTTTTTTGACATCAATACCTAGCATTATACCAAGACCTTTCTATAATAGAATGCTACACTTCTTATCTTATTATACAAATTTTTAGGTTGTTTTTCTACATGTATGAATAGAGCTGATATTTTAAGGGTTCCAAAAGAAAGGGAAGATATACTATCAATCTATTAAGGAATACGTTATGAAGAAAAGTTCACAGGGAATTAATATGGATTTGATATGGTTGAAGTATGATGAATGAGTAACAGTAGGAGTTGCAGGAAGGAAATGAATGATGAGACTTAAATTAGTAGGAACCTTAACTTGTATAGTAGTAATGCTAGGTATCTTTATCATTTACACCAATATATCTATTGGTAAAGAACCATATAAGACAAACCATGAAACTAGTGAAAACTCCATAAATAAAGAAAAAAATAGTAAGCAAAATGGGACTTCAAATAAGATAGCAAGTTCCTTTGCTAGTATACAGGCTGTAGTAAATAAGGAATATGGTTTACCCGAAGACTATATGCCAGAGGATTTAGTTGTACCAAATGTACCGTTCTCATTTAGTGGAACGGTAGAAAAGAGTCATCTTCGTAAAGAAGCAGCGGAAGCGTTAGAAAAACTATTCCTTTTAGCTAAGCAAGATGGGATCCAGTTGAATGCTGTTTCAGGATTTCGTTCCTATGAGTATCAAAAAGGTCTGTATGCCAACAATGTTAAAAAGAAAGGGCAAGAGCATACGGATCGCTTCTCTGCAAAGCCAGGGCATAGCGAACATCAAACAGGGTTAACGATGGATGTTTCTTCTAAAAGTGCGAACAATGAACTAGAGCTATCCTTTGCGAATACGAAGGAAGGAAAATGGCTGAAAGAAAACGCGCATCGTGCAGGGTTTATCATTCGTTATCCTAAGGGGAAGGAAAGTATTACGGGTTATGCATATGAACCTTGGCATATTCGCTATGTAGGAGATATTGCTGAAAATATATATAAGGAAAAACTGACTTTAGAAGAATATATGAATCTGTGAAAATAGAATTGAAGAGTTAAATTGTATTCATTGTTTATAAATGCTACTTTTTCTATTAAAAAGCCTAATTTCTCAATGTTTTGTAGAGAAATTAGGTTTTTTTCATCACTTCATTAGAGTTTTTTAGGCTTCGTTCGTTGGTATACTTCACACAATATTATAAAGGAAATAGAACTTACTGAAGATAACATATGAATGTTTTATAAATGTATCAAAAAAGTGAACAAAATCGTTATTTTGCACAACAAGATAGTCAGCGTAATGAAATAACTGCTTGTAAAAAAAGAAGCCCTATAGGAAATATTACAGGGCTTCACCAAGTTGAGTTATGTCGTATTCACAAGGGATTTTAACATGATATTTGTGTTGAATAAACTGGTAAATGTGTCCAAGTAATTTGGAGCTATTTTATAAAAAAAGAGAAGCGCTTAATCAGGACGCTCCTCTTAATGCCAATACACAATAACTATCCCATTATACTGTATAAGCGTAAAATATTTAACAATTACCTTCATGGTAAATATTTCATTTTGTCTTAGTACCTTTAAATCACGAAAAAAGGTTCCGCTGTTTCCAACAGAACCTTTCCTAAAATGGCAAAGAGTAACTCTTACCTTACTGTTTGTTTATATACTACAGGAGTTTTAATGAAAATCCAAGGCTCCTGATACTGAGAAATAAAGAAGAAACATTATAAAAAATTTTATCTTTTTCCATAAATAAAAGAGCAGCTAGCAAAAACTAACTGCTCAATACAAGGAGATACAGAGAAAACTAAATGGATTTTGGCATACAGCCTATCAACATTATGGACATAATATTGATTTTTATTCGAAGGAATTCATGTTTTACAAATCAGATTATGATAGTCGATATTCTCCATATTGACCAGAAAAGAACCAAGAATTCTAGTGAAATTCCAAGTGTTCTTTTCCTAGTTTTTTGAAATTCTTTTACTAAATAGCCAATAGCGCTAATTGCTAGAAGAATGAAAAGAATAAGTTCTAGTGTAACTGGCATTTGATCTACTCCTAATCCATTATTTTAATTTATTATATAACGATTATAAGATATTTTTTTGTGGTTAGTGGTGAGAAATTAAACAAAACCATCTCTTTACGAAAAAAGGTCCTGTTGTCTCCAACAGAACCTCTCCTAAAATGGCAAAGAGTAACTCTTACCTTACTCTTTGTTCATATACTACAGGAGTTTTAATGAAAATCCAAGGCTCCTTATATTGAGAAATAAAGAAGAATCATTCTAAAGAATCTTAGCTTTGTTATAAATATAAGAGCAGTTAGCAAAAACTAACTGCTCATCTCCAAGGGGGAACAAGGAGAAAAATCTAATGTCATCTATATTATTGACGGAATATTGAGTTTTACTCATAAAAAACTACGTTTAACTTAATGCATAACCCACAATCAAAGTTAGTGTTAAAAACACTGATAATAACAATGTTAGTAAGACTGTTGCTACACTCCTAAGCATCGCAATCCAATTATTCATCTTAGAAAATCCTATAATGCCAGCAAAAAAAGTTCCTATTGTTAAAACTAGTAATATAAATAAAGGGTGAATGTGTAATGAATCCGTGAAAAATTTGAATAATTCAAGTGGAATTTCAAAATATAAACGGAATAGTCCAACGCAAATCAAAGAGCATATAAAGGACCATAGATTGAGGTTATGTTTCATAGCTTTCTCCTATGTTATCAAAATAGTTTTACTCAATTTTAATGGGAAATAAAAGAAAAAGATAGAGGTTATAAATTAGAATCAAGTTTTTAACAAAATAATCCTTTGTGCGACACGTTTCCTCATAAGTGTGCAAACACGAAGTAGGAGGGTTATTAATTTGATAACAACAACTGTTTGACTGAAAGTAGGAATGAAAGCCGTCAGGTTGAGCTGAAACTACTTATCTAATACTCCTACATGCAAGGCGTGATAGTAGTCACAAATTGTATGAAGCTAGGTGAAGTCGGCTGAACAAAACCTAAGTGAGAAATCATATGGTAATGGATAGGTCGGGATGCTACAAAATATCTATGGTGAGAATGTCTAAAATAACGGACTGGCGAACTTGCGAATGTACGGGTCTAAATTATTAATACAATAGAAATTTGTATGTCGTCAACGATGACGTTATCTACCGAAAAGTAAGAGTAAAGGATACGAAATTCGGAACATCTAACGATGAGGGTGTAAAGATAACAGGCTTAAAGCAAGCACCTAAGGATATATGTATAGCTAAGTCAATCGGAACGTGGTAAGCAAGAAACTGTCACCAACGCCTACTAGCGGACAGATGCATATAAGGTTCTAACGAACCGAAATTGCTTCATTCTTGTGAAGGTGGGGACAAAGTACCGACGAAGCATGTAACGAATGTGGAGGGATAGTCCCTAGTCTTGTTCTTTGAAAACTAAATTAACTAGATGTAACTCACAGGATCGAGTAAGATGATGGGACTTTTCGTAAGAAAGGGGAAATAATACATCGGTGAGTACAACATTACGACATGCAGAATATTACGATATACAAAAAGTGTTCGATGATTTATACCAACGTAGTGAAAATAACGCTACTAAAGGTGTAAATCTATATAAATACATCATATCAAAAGAAAATATTCTATTGGCATATAGAAGTATAAAGGCTAACAGTGGTTCTAAAACTGAAGGAACAGATGGTATCACAATCGACCATTATAAAATGGAAGATGTAAATTCCTTCGTTGACGATATTAGAAAAACTCTCACAAATTACAAACCAAATACGGTACGTAGGGTAGAAATACCTAAACCTAATGGGAAGAAACGCCCATTAGGAATCCCTACAATGAGAGATAGATTGATTCAACAAATGTTCAAACAGGTTCTAGAACCAATATGCGAGGCAAAATTCCACAAGCATTCATATGGATTCAGACCTAACAGGTCAACACACCATGCAATGGCTAGGTGTCAATATCTGATAAACAGAGGAAGATTTAGTCACGTAGTAGACATTGATATACAAGGTTTCTTTGACAACGTGAACCATTCCAAGTTATTAAAACAACTATACAACATAGGCATAACTGATAAAAGGGTGCTGACAATTATCTCTAAAATGTTAAAAGCACCAATCAAAGGAAAAGGTATTCCTACAAAAGGAACTCCGCAAGGAGGAATCCTAAGCCCATTACTTAGTAATGTTGTATTAAACGATTTGGATTGGTGGATATCTAGGCAATGGGAGAATATTAAAACAAGAAGACCATACACAACAGCAACCAAAAATCCATTGCTGATAAAAACAAAATTGAAGAAAATGCATATCGTTAGATACGCAGATGATTTTAAAATATTTACTAACAATCATCAATCTGCAATCAAAATATTCCATGCAGTAGAAGGTTATCTTAAAAATCAATTAAACCTTAATATATCTAATGAAAAATCGACTATAACTAACCTAAAAAGAAAATCTTCCGATTTTCTGGGGTTCTCTATCAAATCTGTTAAAAAGCGCGAAAGATATGTGGCAAACACACATGTAAGCGAGAAAAAGAAAAAGGATATCCTTGAAAAAGCAAAGACAAGGATTAAAGCAATTCAAAAAAGCCCATCAGGGAAAACAGTACAGGACTATAACTCTTATGTGCTTGGTATAAAAAATTATTACAAAATTGCAACACATGTAACTATAGACTTTGCTGAAATAGCCTTTCGTCTCTCGAAAACTTTGTTTAATCGTCTAAAATCAATAGGGAAATATAAGATTCCTACCAATGCGAATGCATTATACAAAAGAACTCATAGGAACAATTATAGAACCTTTGAAATAGCAGGCAATCATGTATATCCACTAGCGGACATACAAACACGATTCCCTCAAAGTTTTAGTCAAGACATATGCAATTATACTAAGCAAGGAAGACAAAAACTCATCAAAATCCTAAAAGGTAACATTGCCAATGAAATGCAAAAGATGTTGCTATCCTCCAATAAAGGACAAAGCATGGAGTATACAGATAACAGAATATCCAGGTATTCCATGCAAAATGGTAAATGCGCTGTCATCGGAATCTTCTTAATAGCTGAAGATGTGCACTGTCACCATAAAATACCGAAAGGTATGGGAGGAACTGACGAGTTTAATAACCTGATTATTGTACATGAATTTGTCCACAGATTGATTCACGCTACAAATGACGAGACGATTAGAACATATATGAGAATTCTTCAATTGAACGATAAACAATTGAAGAAAATAAACAAACTCCGTAAAGCTTGTAATCTAGTTACTTTAGTATAAAAGGATAAGATGGGGCGCTGTATGCGATGAAAGTCGCACGTACAGTGCTAAGCGGGGGAAAAGATGGAGATAACTTCAAAGTCTTACCTATCGCAACTAATAGAAAGAGAGGAATAACAATGGGACTCGGAAACCGTGGGATGGCATTTGAAATGCTTATCAATCTAGCGAATGAAATGTATCATAGAAACAATTAAAGAAAAAGGCGCTTCTATTAAGTCGTTAAAAGACAATTGGCTTGATACTACAAGCGATAATCCATACAGCACTTTCCGACTCACTGTAATGGCTGGTGTTAATCAGTTAGAACGTGACCTAATTCGAATGCGGCAACGAGAAGGTATTGAACTAGCTAAAGAGCGTGGTGTTTATAAAGGGCGCCCTAAGAAGTACGATGATGATAATCCTAATATGGAACATGCTTTAGATCTGCTTGCAAACCGAAAGGAAAACAAGCTTACAGTAAAGAAGATATGTGAAGTTACAGGTGTAAGCCGCACGGTTCTTTATGAGAGAGCAAAAGAAAAGGGAGTTATGTAGATTTTAAAGCAGCGAATCCGCTGCTTTTTTATTTTATCAAATAAATTGTTTTTGAGTAGAAATGAAAATAGGGGTTTGCCTTAAACATTTATTATTAATCAAGAATATGAGTATAGAAACAGGTTTAAATTTTGTAATGGTGGAGGGGATTGTTGTGGACATAACTCAAAGTGTGGTAAGAATAGTGGTTAATGGGAAAGACCTTCCGTTCACTTCAGTTCAAACCTCTGCATGGAATCATGGACCTGTAAATGATTTAATCGTTTCGACGAATCAGAGAGTGAATGAGCTTTATCAATTCATGTGGTCACAAGTACCAGTTACGATCTCGGTGTATTTTCTTCAAGGGGCGGACTTAATGAGATTCGCTAGGATCGCTGGAATTAATGAACGTGTAACGGGAGAATATATATATCATTTCATTTGGGGATAAGAAGAATTCAAAGTAGCTTAACAGCTGCTTTTTTATTTTGCATAGAAAAAGGAACCATAATAGGCTCCTTAATTTGATTCAGAAGTTGTGTAGTTTTTCTTGATGATATCTTTTATGTTGATAATTAAGGATATAAGGAATCCAGCAGCTAGGATACCGTTTACCCAGTAATATGTATTCCCGGATGTGAATTTATTATAAAAGGAATCGATATTATAATACACTAAGCCTGCTGAAATGACGGTAGAGATTACTAATGTACCAAAACTTTTCATGACGCTGCCCTCCGATTCTGAAATTTTAGACTTTTAATACAATTATACATTTAAATAAAGAGGTTTACAAAGGAATTACCATAAGGAGGAGTTATAACGAGTTTCTTCCAATTGATGGTTTTTATTTTTGAAAAAATAACTATTTTATAAAAAATATTTTTTGACCCCCATAAAATTATTTGTTCCTTCGAATATATATAAGTAGAAGAAAACAGTAGAAGAAAAAGCTAAAATTACCAAAAATATAGCGAAGAGTTATTCAAAGATTGCAGCTAAAATAGAAAAGAGCAAGTGGTATTGCAAAAGAAAACAAGAAAGTAATACAAAATACAGACTTCACTTTAGTACAAGTGGAAAAAATAGTCATATAAAAAAATTGGCCTCGAAAAATATGAGCAATAGCAAGTAGACAAGCCCAAAGAAAAGTACTAAGAAAATGTGGTTAAATGGTCACTTGTTTAGTGGCCATTTTGCTATTTGAAGCAGAAGGAGGCAGGGAGATTACTAGTGTTGAGTTTAGTAATGAAAATCTTAAAAAAAACGAAAATAGAAGATATCGTATTTAACATACAAAACAACGGTGGAGATAAGGAAGCTTTTATCGTACAGTATCAGCCGTTTATTAGAAAATCAATATCGTCTGTCTGCCGCAGGTACATTACAGAGCAGGATGATGAATATAGCATTGGATTATTTGCATTTAACGAAGCAATTGAACAGTATTCATATAAAAAAGGAAAATCTTTTCTAGCGTTTGCTGATCTTCTTATAAAAAGAGATGTAATTGACTATATACGCAAGGAGTCTAAACATAATCTTGTCTTTTTAAAAGAAGATAAGCAAGAGGAAATGTTAGAAATGCAAGTGTCGCTTACGGAGTATATGAAAGAGATGGAAAATAGTAACCGTAAGGAGGAAATTCTTCATTTTCAAAGTGTACTAGCTGAGTTTAAAATCACATTTTCAGAGCTTACTAAGGAATCCCCTAAGCATCGTGATACGCGTGAGCACTTAATAGAAATTGTAAAGATTATTATAAAAGACGAGAAAATGATGGAAGAGCTGTTCCGAAAGAAAAAATTACCCCTTAAACATATTGAACCACGTGTTAGGGTAAGTCGTAAAACGTTGGAGCGACATCGAAAATACATTATTGCGATGTGTATTATCTTTGCAAACAAGTATACATATATTCTGGATTACATAAGAGGGGAAAAGCATGATGAATAAAGGAATTGTGATGGATATAAAAAAGCATAGCGTAGTTGTTTTAACTCCAAATGGAGAGTTTATTACATTTAAAAGAAAAGCGCACCCATACATGATAGGAGAGGAAATCTTGTTTAACAAACAAGAACAAAGAGCGCCTCGTTTTTCAATGCCACCTTTCTTAAAGCCGACAACAGTAATTGTTGCTGGTTTTCTATGCGTATTGCTGTTTTTCTACAATCAACCAGAAGAAAAAGTGTTTGCTTATGTCTCAGTTGATATAAATCCAAGTTTAGAGGCGAGCGTAACGGAAGATCTTCGTGTTATAGATTTGCGGGCTTGTAATGATGACGGAAGGCGTATTTTAAAAGAAATGAAAGGGTGGGAAAATAAGCATCTGCAAGATGTGATACGCACTATTATAAAGCAGAGTCAAGAGGATAAGTACTTAACGAATGATAAGCAAGTTATGCTAACAGCTGTTGCAAAGGACAAGTCGCTAGAACCACAGTTGGAAAAGGTTATGCAGGAATTAAAGAAAGAGTATGAGATAAAACATATTACAGTTGAATATCAAAGCAGTACGATGCAAATGCGAGAGGATGCCAAGAAAGCAGGGGTTGGAACGGGCGTTTATATAAAACAAGAGAATGAGAAGAAAAAATCGCTTACTCCACCTGCACCTCCGTCTAATCAAGAACAACAAAAGTCATCTTCTGATGCATCATCGGACGCATCTCCTGTAAATGAAGAAAGCAACGAGAAGAAAGAGCATATAGAACAAAAGCAATCTAATGAACAACAACCGAAGCAAATAAAAGAAAACAATGGGAATCAGCAAGAGAACAACGGAAGAGGATCACAAGGAAATAATGGAAATGGGCAAGGAAACAACGGAAGAGGGTCACAAGGAAATAATGGAAATGGGCAAGGAAACAACGGAAGAGAGTCACAAGGAAATAATGGAAATGGGCAAGGAAACAACGGAAGAGGGTCACAAGGGAATAATGGAAACCAGCAAGGGAACAACGGAAGAGAATCGCAAGGGAATAATGGAAATGGTCAAGGGAACAACGGAAGAGAATCGCAAGGGAATAATGGAAATGGTCAAGGGAACAAAGGAAGAGAATCGCAAGGGAATAATGGGAATGGTCAAGGGAACAAAGGAAGAGAATCGCAAGGGAATAATGGGAATCAGCAAGAGAACAACGGTAGAGGGTCTCAAGGGAATAATGGAAATCAGCAAGAGAACAACGGTAGAGGATCACAAGGGAATAATGGGAATTAGCAAGGGAACAATGGTAGAGGCTCTCAGTAAGGAAAGCTCCTACCACATAATATCGAGTGAAAGAAAAATCTATAGAATATTGAACAGAGGGATTCCTTCCATCTGAAGGGATTTCTTAATATTTTTTAAAATGACGGACATAAAATCGTATATCCTTTCGAATTATATATATGGATATCATTAATAGTTATATAAAAGGAGAGAAAAAATATGAAAGAAATGTATGAAGAAATCGCTGAAGTATTAAAGGTATTGGCACATCCTGTCCGTTTATCCTTAGTAAAAATAATGCTTGCAAAAGGTCCTATTAACGTAACGACAATGTATGAAACATTACAAATGCCTCAAAGTACAATTAGTCAACATTTATCTAAACTAAAAGCTACTAAAGTCGTTACAGGTACTCGGAAAGGATTAGAAATTTATTATGAAGTAACAGATAATCGTACAAAAGCGATATTATTAAGCTTGGCTTAAAGGGTAACTGTTTAGATTTCAAAATTAAGTAAGCAATTCAGCGACTATAATTTTCTTATTAACAGTAGTCGTATGTGTTGTTGTTTTTAATTTGTTTAATACATTTCTTTATTAGGGTCTTGCCGTATCACTATCAAGCTAAAGTTTAAATGGATTATAAAAATGAAAGTTTTCTTATTAGGGTCTTTTTGTTAGCTTGATAGTGATGTGCCATTCCCACTAGTATGTAAAGAATTTGGTAGTTTTTTTTAGTCATTTAATCTTTTGATCTGATGGTCTTTTCCCCATTCAAATAGTTCATCCATAATTTGCATTAAAGATTTTCCATGTTCGCTTATTGTGTACTCAACCTTTGGTGGTACTTCTTGATATACAGTACGATGGATAATCCCATCAGCCTCAAGTTGCCGAAGTTGCTGTGTGAGAACTTTTTGTGTAATGTTTGGAATTTCTCGTTTTATTTCATTTGTTCGCATTTTTCCATCCGCCAAAACACATAAAATATGAATTTTCCATTTTCCACCGATCACGTCGAGTGTCGTTGCGATTGGGCAATTATCATTTTGATTCATATAACACCTCCAAAGGTACTTTAAGGTTCCTATAGCACTTTAAAGTACGTACTTTTCAATTATATGTGACTCATTCATACTAATACTAAAGCGTTTGAATTATTTATAAGGGGGAAGAAAATATATGAAAACACTTGTAATTGTAGCACATCCTGATATTGAAAAGTCTCGAATTAATAAAAGATGGGTAGAAGAACTTGAGAAATATCCAGATGAAATAACGGTGCATGAATTATATAAAGTGGCACCAAATTGGGAATTTAATATTGAAGAAGAACAAAAGCTGTTAGTAGAGCACGACCGATATATATTCCAATTTCCACTCTACTGGTATAGCTCACCACCATTATTAAAAAAATGGTTCGATGATGTATTAACATATGGATTTGCCTACGGATCAAAAGGGGATAAAGTGAAGGGGAAAGAATTTGGTGTAGCTATTTCTATAGGTGGGTTAGAAAAAGACTATAAAAATAGCGGAATTACAATGGATGAATTAACGAAACCATTCCATGCTACGAGCTTATATACAGGAATGGAATTTATACCATCATTTTATTTATATGGTGCGGAATATGAAATCAGTGATGAAGAGATTGACAAAAGTGCACCTGAGTATGTGAAATATGTGATGAATAAGGAGTATTCTAATATATAAGGAGAAATAGCCATTTACTTGTTAAGTAGATGGCTATTTTTGTTTATCCCGCATTAACCGCCTGTAAGGTGTGGACTAATAATCAGTCGGGATGAACACCTCACATCGACTAAAGATTCACTTCATTTAAATTCACTAAGTTTAATCTTTAGTAAATTAATAGTTAATCTGGTAAAATAAAATCCTAACATATATAAAGGGGAGTTTTACTTGAGAACGATGCGACAATTATTACAAAAAAGAGCAATGCAGTCACCAAATTTGGAAGCGCTTATCGGTGGAGAGAAAAGGTATTCGTTTCAGCAGTATAATGAACGAGTAAATCAGCTTGCACATTATTTGTTACATACCGGTGTGAAAAGAGGGGATCGTATAGGAATTCTATGCGAAAATAATCATCCGTTTCCAAGCGTTATGATGGCAAGCTTAAAAATTGGAGCGATATTTATTCCGCTTAATCATCAGCTTACTGCTTATGAATTAGAATCGATTGTAAAAGAAGCGAGATTAAAAGTATTAGTTATTGATGATGAATTTAGTGAAGTTGTATTAAAGATTAATGGAGTTAAAGAAATTCCTTATGTAATTGAGACGACAAAAGAAGGGTTTGGCTTATTTGAATTAAAATTAAAGGAACAGCCAATAACAGAGCCGAATGTGGAAGTTCATGAAGATGATGATGCTATTTACTTATTTACTTCAGGAACGACTGGACAGGCAAAAGCATGTGTAATTGGTCATAAAAACTTACACCATTATTTTACTGAAATTGCGGGGCAAAGAGAAATTCCAGCAGGTGAACGCTTTTTATCAGTGCACCCATTGTTTCATATGAGTGGTGTGCTTTCTATTTTAAATTGTATTTATCATGGCGTTACGATGGTCTTTTTAGCTGATTCGAATCCTACTCTTATTTGGGATAAGATTGAAGAAGAGAAAATTACTACGATGCTTGCGTTCCCAGCTGTTTATAGTTACATGCTTGATGAATTAGATAAAAAAGAGCGCAACATTTCGGCATTTAAAGTAGCGCAAAGTGGTGGTACAAAAGTGCCAGAAACACTCATTCAAAAATATATGGAAAAAGGCATTTATATGGTGCAAGGTTATGGGAGTACAGAAGGTTGGGTAGTAACTTCTTGGCATCCAAATATGGGAAAAGAAAAAATGTCTTCTGTAGGGAAGACTCTGAAACATGTAGAGTTGAAAATTGTTCATCCAGAAACAGGTGATGAGCTAACAACAAATGAAGTTGGAGAAATTCATGTGAAAAGCCCGTACATGTTTAAAGGATATTGGAATAATGAAGAGGCAACAAAGAAGGTAGTAAAAGATAATTGGTTTAACATGGGTGATGCCGGTATGATAGATGATGATGGGTTTCTACATATTATGGGAAGATATAAAGACGTTATCGTACGCGGTGGTGACAACGTATATCCAGATCAAGTAGAAGATGTAATTCATGAAATAAATGGCGTTTTAGAAGTTGCAGTAGTTGGGATTCCAAATGACTTTTGGGGGGAGGTTCCAACAGCTTACATTGTAAAGGACATTCAAACGTCTTTAACAGAAGAAGAGATTATTCAGCATTGTAAAGAAAAACTAGCAAGCTATAAAATACCAGAAGTTGTATTTATGGACGAATTACCGAAAAACGCTTTAGGGAAAGTGTTGAAGAGGGAATTAAGGGATGTTTTTCTTGTAAAATAAAAGGTTATTAAATAATGAAGAATCCAGTTATGTAAAAAGCATAACTGGATTTTTGTTTATAAAAAACATAATGATTTACTAGATTTTGTATTTTGTGTAAGATAATAAAGAATATTCAATTAACAATTAAAGGAAGAGATATAAATGAAGCTGCCACTATTACAAGTAGAGACAGAGAGACTTATTATTCGTCCATTTCAAAAAGAGGATTATGAAAGTTGGTTAGATGGATTCAATAAGAGGTTACCATCTCAATATAAATACGATGATGGCTATCATGACATGTCGTCTTCAACGAAAGAATGGTTTACGGAATGGATAAGAGGATTTGATGAGGCGGCACGACGGGATGAAATGTATGTGCTAGGTATTTTTCAGAAAGAAGATGGCGCCAATATTGGAAAGCTAGAACTTATAAAAATTTTACGTATGGACTATCAATGGGCAATGATGGGCTACTCTATTCATAACCAACATTGGAAAAATGGATACGGAGTAGAAAGTGTAAAAGCTGCGCTGCCGTTATTTTTTAATGGCCTTCAATTTCATAGAATCGAATTACATATACATATCGATAATGAGCCATCCGTTCGTCTTGCAGAAAGAGCTGGTTTTTCATTTGAATGTATGAGGGAGGCATTTTCTATGGGGAATGGTAAGTGGGCAGATTTTCTTATTTATTATAAAAATAAGGAGACGGATATATGAGGGTACTTATTACAGGTGGAAATCGTGGATTAGGGTTACAGTTAGTGAAAGTGTTTCATGAAAATGGGCATATTGTTTATCCGTTAGCTAGAAGTGAGGTTGCGGTAACGCAATTGAAGAAAATGTTTAGTTCTAGATGTTTTCCTATATTAGCAGACTTATCGATTGATGAGAGTACGGAGCAAATTAAAAACCAGCTGGAGGAATATACAAAGTATATTGATCTAGTTATAAATAACGCTGGAATTACTGGTAAGGAAACCGAGATTTTACGTACAAATTCTGAAGAGTTAATGGAACTATTTAATGTTCATTGCTTAGGGGTTATTCGAGCTGTAAAAGGTACATATGTGGCTTTAACTAAGTCGAATCAACCAAGAATAATAAATGTGTCCTCTCGATTAGGTTCATTGCATAAAATGGCGAACAAAGATTTTCCACAAGGTAAGTTCTCATATTCATATCGAATTGCTAAAGCCGCACAAAATATGTTAACGCTCTGCTTACAACAAGAGTTTGAGAATAAAGGAATTGGTGTAAACGCAATTCACCCTGGAAAATTAAAGACTGACATTGGTGCCTTTGATGCGAATATGACTCCGGCTGAAGGAGCACAAAATATATATGATTGGGTAATGGATTCAAATGAGGATGTTTCGGGTAAGTTTATTGAGCCGGGTGTAGGAGAATTGAAGTGGTAAAGTACAATCTTACAAGTATTAACAATTGGAAAATTAGAAGAAGATTAGGGGACAAAGAAATGAAGACTATAAACGTATTTCATTACGACGCATTTACGAATAAACCAAATATGGGAAATCCAGCAGGTGTTGTACTAGAGGCGGATGGATTAACGGAAGAGGAAATGCAGCGTATTGCTGAAAAGGTTGGATTTAACGAAACAGCATTCGTTCTTTCTTCAGAAGTAGCAGATATAAGAATTCGCTATTTTACACCTGGGCATGAAAATGATTTATGTGGTCATGCGACAGTAGGGACAATATATGCACTTCATAAAAGAGGAATATTGGGAGGGAAACATAATTTAACGATTGAAACGAAGGCGGGGGTTTTACCAATACATATAGATGCGAATGAAAATGGGGAAACTTTTATTAAAATGAGACAAGCAATACCTAAGTTTCAAAGTTTTGCAGGTTCCAAAGAGGCATTAGCTTACAGTATGGGTCTTGAAGTAAATGATTTAGATGAAAAATTACCGATTGTATATGGAAGTACTGGTATTTGGACTTTAATTGTACCTATTAAAAAACTTGAAGCATGTGAAAGGATGAAACCTAATAATAGTGAATTTCCATCTGTATTAAAAGAAATGCCAAAGGTTGCTATTCATCCACTTTGCTTGGAAACATATGATGCAGAAGCAAAAATGCACGGTCGTCATTTCTCATCACCTTATTCTGGAACAATAGAAGATCCTGTGACAGGAACAGCTTCAGGTGTAATGGGAGCGTATTATGCGACGTATTTGGAGAAAGATTTTGACCATGAACTGGAGTTAATCGTTGAGCAAGGACAGGAAATAAATAAAGATGGTCGTGTAACGGTTTATGTAACGAAAGATGTAGAAAATGATAACTTACAAATTGATATTGCTGGAACAGCGGTGTATGTGAAAGAGTTTGAAATTTCAATATAAAAGAATGAAGCCCAGTATATAACCTGGACTTCTTCTTACCTGTTCAACACTTCAATATACGAAGCATTCCCAGCTGTTCTAATAGTAGAACGGAAATTATTGTTTTCTAACGTTTCAGCAACTTGTTTTAATTGCTGTGCATCATCGTGATGAATAATTAAACTATCTGCACCACTTTCTTCTATATGAATATGCTCAACATTTCCAATCGCTTCATGTATAGCTTTTAAAAATTCAGGTTTCATATTGTCCTCCTATATGTATGTAACGTCGTTAAATAGTATTTCCTTATTTTTGAAATATAAAAGTAAATGAAAGGAGAAATGAAAATGAATATAACGCAGTTCAAAGAACATATTACATCACTTTTTGAAGAGCATCTTAATAAATACGGTGATGACGAGCATGGCTTCACTCACATTAGTAAAGAGGAATTTCACAAAATAGGTTACACGACAAATTTGACGCTAGAAACAATTGAAGAAGCGTATAGAAATGGTGTCGATATGATAGTTACACATCATGCACCGTGGAGTTTTCTATTCGGTATGGAAGAGGCTTGTATTGAGAAATTAAAAGAATATGAAATGAATCATTTTTGGATTCATTTGCCGTTAGATTTTGTAAAGTTTGGCACGTGTACGTCGTTATTTAATGAAATTGGGATAGATACAATACTGGAATATTCCACGTATGAGGAAGAAGAGCTACCGGGAATAGGAGAATATAAAGAAGCGATTCCGTTTTCAAATTTAGTTGAAAAACTTGAAGAGAGAATGGAAGAGAAAGTGAAGAGCTGGAAAAATCATGACAGGCCAGTAAAACGGATTGCGATATTAACAGGTGCAGGAAACAATACAAACCTTATTGAGCGTGCGTTAGAAAAAGGTTGTGATACGTACATAACGGGAGAAAAAACATTATATACAGTGCAACATGCGAAATTTAAAGGCATCAATTTGATTGTAGGAAGCCACACATTTACAGAAGTATTTGGTGTAGAAAGTTTGGCTCGTAAGTTAAAAGAAAGAGATCGTACAATAGAGATTATTAGATTAAATGAAGAGCATTTGGAGTGAGGGAAATGGTAACTATATGCGCAAATTATGGGGAATCAAAAGTGAGGTTAACGTGGAAAAAAGATTGTATATTGCCAGAATACGAAAGAATCACGAGTGTTCACGGTTTTTGTTTTCATAATAATAAGGTTTTACTGATAGGCCATGAGCAGCGTGGTTGGGACTTTCCTGGTGGGCATATAGAAGAAGGGGAACTACCAGAAGAATGTTTTAAAAGAGAAGCGTGGGAAGAAGGTTATGTAAAAGGAGAATGTACTTTATTTGGATATATTATCGTTGACCATAGTGATAATCCAAATTGGAATGAAAATAGTCCGTATCCAAAAGTAGGGTATCAGCCGTTCTACCGGATGGAGATTAATGAAGTGCATAAGTTTGACGGTGAGTATGAATCCGATAAAAGGATGTTTGTTAGAGTAGAAGAGAGTGCAGCGTATCATTATAAATGGAATGAATTATATGATGAAATCTTGAAGGAAGCCGTTTTGATAAAATAAAAATTAATTTCTGCAATATTAAGATGCTAGAAGGGATTCTCTTGTGATTGTCAAATAATAGTAAAGTTGTCTTTTGAATTGAAGGAATCTTCAAACGTAAGGGTGAGTGAATGAACATTTCAGTAATCGCTAAACAACTAGTTAATGAGAAGATTATTTCACATTATCCAAATAGCATGAAAGTGTTGAGCGGAGGAACGACAAGTACTGTATATTTGTTGGATGGAAGATATGTTGTGAAATCGAATGAAGCGAAAGTAATACGTGAAGAAGCTAATTTTCTTTCTTTTTATGAGGGGAATGCGTTATTTTCAAAGCTTTTGTATAAAGAACCTTTACATACATATGTTGTGTATTCTTTCCTTGAAGGTAGTACTTCGTGCGAACAAGGACATAAACGAAGTACGCTTATTACACTTGTAAAAGAAGTTATCAATAAGTATAAAATTGTTCCAGGTGCAGATGGCTGGGGATGGAAAGAAAGTCTGGTTCAATCTTGGAATGAATTTTTAACGGCAAATGTGATGGAAGCTTATGAAAATGTAAGACGTTACATAAGTGAGGAAGAGTATAGAATTGTTCTTAAACTAGCGAATAGTCCAAATAGGGGGACTGGAATAAATCAGCCATTTTTATTACATGGTGATTTCGGATTTCATAATTTTATATTCCAAGAGAATGAGCTGTATGGAGTAATTGATCCATTACCAGTACTAGGAGATCCTATATATGATTTAATTTACGCGTTCTGTTCAACTCCAGAAGATGTAACAAAAGAAACGATTGATTATGTGATAAAACAATGTGTATTTCATAAAAAAGAACGAAATTTATATGAGGAAATAGTCATAGGCTTATATTTACGTATAGATACGTGTATAAGACACCACCCAAAAGATTTAGAAGATTACTTAGTAGTTTGGCGTTATTGGATGAATGAGATTATGTTCGATAGCGAAAATAAGACGACATTATAGCACTTATATTTTGGGGGAGATATAGAAATGAACATTTCAGAAGCAAAAAGAGATTTAGCACAAAAAACGAAGAAGGGATTTCCTGTTATAATAGCTGGTCTTTTATTTTGGATTGTAGCGAGCATAACTGGTGTTCTTCTTTCAGAAAAGCAAGTTGTGTGGGTATATTTAATTGGTATGGGCTGTGTATTTCCTTTCGGCTTAATGATAGCTGCTATATTAAAAATTGACATGTTTGCGAAAGGAAACCCGCTAGGGACTTTAGCTGGAGTAATTGGTGGGATAAATGTATTGAATATTCCGTTTGTATTACTTGCATATTTTCAATTTCCGGAGTGGTTACCTTTTGTAGTAGCGATGTTAATAGGTGTTCATTTTGTACCGTACGTATGGATTTATGAAAGTAAAAGTTATGGGTTATTATCAGTAGGAACTGTATTAGTAACGTCAGTATGTGGGATTCTTTTTGCGGAAAAAGGATTTATTGTAATTCCTATGGCGGTTACAGTTGTCTACTTTATTACTCTTATAAGCGTATCACTTGAAAATAAAAAAGCAGAAAACGATCAACAAATATCAGCTTAATAAAAAATTAAAGGGATAGGGGAATAACTATGAATAATTTCGTTTGTACAACGTGTGGAGTACAGTATGCAGCGAGTGTGGAAGAACCGGTAAGTTGTGTTATTTGTGATGAGGAGAGACAATATGTTAATCCGAAAGGGCAGTCATGGACAACTTTAGAAAACTTGCAAACGAGTGATACATATAAAAATGAAATTATAGAAGAAGAAAATGGGCTTTATAGTATTACGACAAAACCAGAATTTGCGATCGGTCAGACGGCATTTGTAGTAAAAACAGAGTCATATCGTTTGCTGTGGGATTGTATTACTTATATAGATGAAACAACGATTGAGAAGATAAAAGAGTGGGGCGGATTAGATGCGATTGTACTGTCGCATCCGCATTATTATTCAACGCAAGTAGAATGGGCAGAAATATTAGATGTACCAATTTATATACATGAAGACGATAAAGAGTGGGTTATGCGTCCAAGTAGTCGTATTATTTATTGGTCTGGTGAGTCTTTACAATTAGCGGATGGAATTACTGTTCATCGTCTCGGAGGGCATTTTAGCGGCGGTTCTGTATTACACTGGGAAGAAGGAAATGATGGGAAAGGTATTTTATTAACAGGTGATATTATTCAAGTTGTAGCGGACCAACAGTGGGTGAGTTTCATGTATAGTTATCCGAACTTAATTCCACTACCGGCGAGAAAAGTTGAGGAAATGGCGAATCGAGTGAAGCCGTTACAATTTAATCGTCTATATAACGCCTTTCACCGAGTAGTAAAAGAAAATGCAAATGAGGCAGTTGAACGTTCTGCGGAAAGATATGTGAAAGCGATAGAAGGAAAGTTGTTTCATACTTAAAAGGAGAGTTAGATTTATGAAAACGTTAGTATGCTTCGGAGATAGTATTACAGCTGATGAAACATTTTTTGGTGGAACGCCGAGGTTAACACCACGTTTGCAAGAGATGTTTCCAAATTGGAAAGTGGTTAATGCGGGTGTTCCAGGTGATAATACGTTCGATGCGTTAAATAGGATTGAAGACGATGTAGTATCATATAAACCAGACTTTGTAACAGTTTTTATCGGTACGAATGATTCGGTGTTATTTGATCCAGTTCCATTACAGTCGTACAAAGAAAATTTAGAGGGAATTGTAAATACGATCTCACCAGAAAAAGTATTACTTATTAGTCCTGCACCAGTTGATGAAGCAAGGCAACATAATAGAACGAATGAAGTACTCGGCCAATATGCAGACGTGGTTGAGGAAGTGGCGAAAGAAACAGGAAGTCATTTTCTCAATTTGTACGCTGAAATGATTCAAGAAAAGGATTATAAGAGATTTGTAGAAGATGATGAAAAAGACGGGTTACACTTCGGACCACAAGGTTATGAATATTTAGCGAAGTTAATTTGTGAAAAGTTAAAAGAGATTCTGTAAGAAGCAAAGCGTGAGCGCTTTGCTTTTTTTGTATTCACATAAGTAAAATATAGTATCTTTTCGCAAGGACATTGTAGCACTGCAAAAATGCAACCAACTTAATATATTTTAATTAATCACAGAAGTAGACGGTTCCTGTACTAAATGTTTAGTACCTGTAGCACTTTAAAGTACATACATTTTTAAAGTGTTAAATATAATTCATAATAGCACCATTAAGAAGCAAACAAGCGTTACAGTACTATAGAGTCTGGTAATTCTAAAAAGTGCCAATGTGGTATAAGACAATTAGGGAGGTTAAAGATATGAGTACTTCAAATTTGAGTGAAATAAGTAAACAAATATTAATAGAGGAGGAAACACTTCAATTTTCCTCTTTTACAAATGAAGACGCCTTGCAATTAGGTTTATTTATCGTTGAAACAGCGAAGCGAGAGGGGAAATTGATTGCTGTTGATATAGCAAAAAATGGTGTGCAATTATTTCATTTCAAGATGACAGGGACAACTGAGGAAAATACGAAATGGATTGAGCGTAAAAAACGGGTCGTTTCCCTGCATAATCATAGCTCGTATTATATGCAGATAGAAAGTGAGATAAGCGGAGTTCCATATCATGAAAAATACCGTTTAGATGGCTCGGAATATGCTGCGTTTGGTGGATGCTTTCCTATCCAAATAAAAAACGTAGGGGTTATTGGGATGATAACAGTCTCAGGATTACCACCAGAAGTAGATCATGAATTGGTTATAAGAGCAGTTAAAAATCATTTAAATCAATAATAGAAGTAATTTTAAAGGTTAAATAAAAAGGCAAAAATGAACATATTCCTGTTCGTTTTTGCCTTTTTATTATTTATTTAAGGAAATGGACAGGGAGATGATATCCCTAAAAAGTACAAAGAGAATGTAGCGTGGATTCTAAGGGTCAACGTTTTCCTAGTAAACAACCATTTAAAGATATTATGAAATAAAAAATCTTCAATTCGAAACACTTTGCTTGACGATTATAATCTATGTAGTTAATATGATACACATAAAATAACTTAATTACTTTTAATAATTAAGTTATTTTATATAAGTTACGGTAGGTAAGTAGAATGTGGTAAAAATGCTTTGAATTGCCACTATTAATATTGGGGACAATTAGAAAGCGACAACTATAAAAAATTAGAAGTTAAGAAATAAGATTGGATCAACAATAATAGTAGCTTCTGTGCAATGCATTTTTACTATAGTGACAATGACTATACATCACGAGGGGGGACTGAAATTGGAATCAATGACCTTTGTTTTATTTGGAGCAACAGGGGATTTAGCTAAAAGAAAAATTTACCCCGCGCTATATAACTTATATAGAGATCAAAAGCTTCCAAAGCGAATATCCGTTATTGGGCTTGGAAGGCGTGAAGTATCTCATTTAGATTTTCAAAAAAGAATAAAAGAATCCATAGAAACTTTTTCTCGTCGCAGAGAAGAAGGTACTCCGAAAATAGAAGATTTTTTAGAGTATTTTCGTTATTGTCCGTTAGATGTGAATAAGCCAGAAGATTATAAAAGGTTATTACAAGTAGTTCGTGAAAGGGAAGAAGAACAAAATATACAAGGGAATAGAATGTTCTACCTTTCAGTTACTCCGGACTTCTTTGAGACAATTGCTTTAAATATTAAAGAAAGTGGACTTGATAAAACGGATGGATGGAAGCGCCTGATGATTGAAAAACCGTTTGGTCATGACCTTAAATCTGCCCGAGAGCTGAATGATAAGCTTAGCCGAACGTTTGAAGAAGACGAAATATACCGTATTGATCATTATTTAGGTAAACCGATGATTCAAAATATTGAAGCACTTGAATTTGCAAATCCTGTTCTCCAATCGATTTGGAATAAAGAACATATTGCGAATGTACAAATAACAGCTAGTGAAACGGTTGGGGTAGAAGAAAGGGCAGGATATTATGATCATGCAGGAGCCATTCGCGATATGGTTCAAAATCATATGTTGCAAATATTAATGATGACTGCTATGAATTTGCCGGAAAAAATTAATGCATGTGAAATTCGTGAGGAAAAACGAAAAGTGATGGAGACTCTTCGTAAAGTGAAAAAAGAAGACGTTCAGAACCATATCGTTCGCGGGCAATATGCTTCAGGGGAGATAAAAGGACAACAAGTTGTAGCGTATAGGGAGGAGCCAGGAGTAAATCCTTCTTCTCAAACAGATACATTTGTTGCGGCTCGCCTATGGATCGATAACCCATTTTGGACTGACGTTCCCTTTTATATACGAACAGGAAAAAGAATGAAAGAAAAGTCTACTCGTATTGTAATTGAGTTTAAAAATACATTAAAACAGCAATATCAAGATAGTAATCCAAATGCAGAGCCTAATTTGTTAATCATTGAAATTAGCCCAAATGAAAATGTTTCACTCCAATTAAATAGTAAAAATCCATTGAACAATGGAGAGCTTGAACCGATCCGTATTCATTTTACTTGTGAGCAAACAGGAGTGGGAATACCTGAAGCCTACGAAAGGCTTATCTATGATGCTGTATGCGGAGATTCTACATTCTTTGCACATTGGAGAGAAGTTGAGTTGTCGTGGGAGTGGGTGCAGCCAATACTTGAAGCATTCGAAGAAAATTTGTTACCTCTTCATGAATATGAGTCTGGCTCGTATGGTCCGGATGCTGCTCATGCTCTATTACAAGAAAGTGAATTTAAATGGTGGTTAGATGAAGGATTGAAAAAATAAGTACATTCTTATAAGTAAAGCAATATGAAAAAAGATATTCATCATTTTATTAACATGTATTTATGATGAAAGGTAATTCAAGGAGGAATTATATTATGAGAGTAGGATTAATTGGTTTAGGTAAAATGGGATTAAATTTAGGGAAGAATTTAATGGATCATAAACATGAAGTAGCTGCATTCGATTTAAATACGAGTGCGGTGGAAGAAATGAAAGAGTATGGTGCTACAGGTGTATCTAGTTTAAGCGAACTCGTTCAATCATTAGAATCACCAAGAATTCTTTGGGTAATGGTTCCGCACGCTGTTGTTGATTCTGTTATTAATGAGGTTACACCGTTGTTATCAAAAGGAGATATTTTAATTGAAGCTGGGAATTCACATTATAAAGAGTCTATTCGCCGATATGAGCAACTAAAGACAGATGGCATTCACTTTATGGATGCAGGAACTTCTGGCGGAATGGAAGGTGCTCGAAATGGTGCTTGTTACATGATCGGAGGAGACCAAGAAGCTTGGGACATCGTTGAACCTATCTTCCGAGATACAGCTGTAGAAAATGGATACTTATATGCTGGCAAAGCTGGTAGTGGTCACTTTTTAAAAATGATTCACAACGGAATTGAATACGGAATGATGGCTGCTATTGGTGAAGGATTTGAGGTTTTAGAGAAGAGTGAATTTGACTACGATTATGAAAAAGTATCAAAAGTATGGAACAACGGTTCAGTCATTCGCTCTTGGTTAATGGAATTAACTGAAAATGCATTTTCTAAAGATGCAAAACTGGATGAAATTAAGGGCGTTATGCATTCTTCTGGTGAAGGGAAATGGACAGTAGAAACAGCATTAGACCTTCAAACAGCAACTCCTGTTATCGCGATGTCTTTATTAATGCGCTACCGCTCATTAGACAATGATACGTTTACAGGAAAAGTTGTAGCAGCTCTGCGCAATGAATTTGGCGGACATGCAGTAGAAAAGAAATAAACATTTTAAAATTATAACTCGTTAGCGTTTAAAAAATGGAGGGAATGAATCATGAAGTTTTTTATCGATACTGCAAATCTTGAGGACATAAAAAAGGCATATAAACTAGGGGTTTTAGCTGGCGTTACAACGAATCCTTCTTTAGTAGCGAAAGAGGGCATTAAGTTTGAAGACCGTATTGCAGAAATTTGTCAGGCAGTACCTAACGTTGAATCTGTTTCGGCAGAAGTAACTCCAGATGTTGTTGCAGCTGAAGAAATGATCTCCCAAGCAGAAGAACTAATTAAAATTAACGGTGGCGATAAAAACATCACGATAAAACTTCCGATGACATTAGCAGGATTAGAAGCTTGTCGCTATCTTACAGAAAAAGGTGTGAAAACGAACGTTACACTTATTTTCACTGTGAACCAAGCTCTTTTAGCTGCCCGAGCAGGTGCAACGTACGTTTCTCCATTTTTAGGTCGCTTAGATGATATTTCTGAAGATGGCGTATTATTAGTTGCTAAAATTGCTGAATTATTCGATGTTCATCAATTAGATACACAAATTATTGCGGCTTCTGTCAGACACCCAGACCATGTCACTCGTGTAGCGATGGCAGGTGCTCACATTGCAACAATTCCTTATAAAGTCATTGAACAACTTGCTATGCATCCACTAACAGATCAAGGTATTGAAAAGTTTGCTGCGGATTGGGCGAAAGCGCCTAAGTTATAATGAAATGAAGATTTCACTTTTCAAAATAGCACTATAGTTATGAAAAGGACCTCCTTATGAGAGAGAAGCTTATTAAAAGGTAGCTCTCATAAGGGAGCGTCTTTTTTGTATACATCATGGTGCTCTTTTGTTATAGGAATAATTTGAAAGGGGTTACATAGTGAGCTCGAAATATATGATTGGTGTAGATATTGGGACAACTAGTACAAAATCAGTTTTGTTTTCGATTGATGGATCAGTTATTGCAAGTCATGGGATTGAATATCCTTTATATTCTCCCGCACCAGAAACAGCAGAACAAGATCCAGAAGAGATTTTTCAAGCGGTCATACATACGATTAAAGAAACTATACAATCAAGTAATGTGCAGCCAGTTGATATTCTTTGTGTTTCTTTTAGTTCGGCAATGCATAGTGTCATTGCTGTAGACGAAGCAGGGAAGCCGTTAACGAGATGTATCACTTGGGTAGATAATAGAAGCGCCAGCTGGGCAGAAAAAATAAAGAATGATATGAATGGTCATGAAATTTACCTTCGTACTGGAACACCAATCCATCCTATGTCACCACTTTCGAAATTAGTTTGGCTTAAGAATGAACATGATGAGTTGTTTGCAAAAAGCTATAAATTCATCTCTATTAAAGAGTATGTTTTCTATAAGTTATTTAAGGAATATGTAATTGATTATTCTATTGCATCAGCAACAGGAATGTTCAATTTGAAATCTTTAAAATGGGATGAGGAAGCTCTTCGTGTTGCAGGAATTACCGATGAAAAGTTATCTACAGTTGTTCCAACGACGCACAGTTTAATAGGGATAAATGAAGAACTTGCAAGAGAGATGAATGTACTTGTTGCTACTCCTTTTATAATCGGTGCGAGTGATGGGGTACTATCGAATTTAGGTGTAAATGCAATAGAACCTGGAGTAGTTGCTATTACAATTGGTACGAGCGGTGCAGTGCGAGTTGTCACAAATCATCCTGTAACGGATCCGAAAGGTAGGACTTTTTGTTATGCGTTAACTGAGGACCTTTGGGTAATTGGTGGACCGGTTAATAATGGTGGTATGATTTTTAGGTGGGTTCGCGACCAATTATGTACGTTAGAAGTTGAGCATGGGAAGCGTTTAGGAAAAGATCCATATGAAGTGCTTACGGAAATAGCGGCAAAAGTGAATCCTGGATCTGACGGTTTATTATTTCATCCATATTTAGCAGGCGAAAGAGCTCCTTTATGGAATGCGAATGCGCGGGGATCTTTCTTTGGGCTTGGACTACATCATAAGAAAGAGCATCTTATACGTGCTGTTTTAGAGGGGATCATTTATAACTTGTATACAGTTCTTCTTGCGTTAAAAGAACTAATTGGCGAACCGAAAAAAATTCAAGCGACAGGTGGTTTTGCAAGGTCAGAACTTTGGAGACAGATGATGGCGGATATTTTTCATCAAGACGTATACGTTCCTGAAAGTTTCGAAAGTTCTTGCCTAGGAGCGGCAATCCTCGGTTTATATAGCTTAGGTGAAGTAGATACATTACATGTAGTTTCTAATATGGTAGGTGCCAATTTTTATCATGAGCCAAACATGGAAAGTGTGGAGAAATATAAAGATTTAACACCGATCTATATTCGTTTGGCCCGTCACTTGGAAGAAGAATATGAAAGTATAGCAGCTTTTCAGAAAAAGTGGGTTTAGAGGCTATTTGGCAGAAAAATATGGTAGCGTATAAAGAGGTACTCTGATTTTTTAGGATACTCTTTCAATGAATAATAGTTTTAGGTTGCTTAGTAAGAAGTGTGATGAACAAAAACTATAGGGAGAGGGTTATGAAAATGACGGATAACAAAGAGTTTATTGGATATGTTGGAACTTACACGAAAGAAAATAGTGAAGGAATATATACTTTTACTTTAAATACGGAAGCGCAAAAAGTTAGTAATGTAACACTTGCGGCTAAGCTGGATAACCCTACATATGTAACGATTAGCAAAAGTAATCAATATCTCTATTCTGTTGTAAAGGAAGGAGAAGCTGGTGGTGTAGCTGCTTATTCGATTAATAGTCATACTGGAGAGCTAGAGGAACAAAATAGACAAGTAGTAGTAGGGGCTTCTCCTTGTCATATTAGTGTGGATAGTGGAAACCATACGGTAGTTACAGCAAATTACCATAAAGGAACGATTGAGTCTTTTGAAGTAGATGAAGAAAATGGAACTGTAAATCCTACTTCATCTATTATGGCACATGAAGGTTCAGGTCCAAATAAAGAAAGACAAGAAAAACCACATGCACATTACGCGGGGTATACTCCTGATGAAAAATATGTGGTAGGTGTTGATTTAGGGATTGATAAAATAATTACGTATGGAATAAAAGATAGTACATTAAAAGAAGTGAATAGCTTGTCTGTGAACCCAGGAAGCGGTCCAAGGCATATTACTTTTCACCCGGACGGAAAGTACGCTTATGTGATGACTGAACTTAGTTCGGAAGTCATTGTGTTAACATATCATCCGGAAGAAGGGTCTTTTACAGAGTTGCAGTATATTTCTACTGTTCCAGAAGAGATTGATGGAAATAGTCAAGGAAGTGCTATTCATATTTCTTCTGATGGCCGTTTTGTATATGTAGCGAATCGTGGTCATAATAGTATTGCTGTTTTCAGTGTGGATCAAAATTCAGGTCAGCTTACATTTGTGGAACATACATCTACAGAAGGAAATTGGCCGAGGGACTTTGTGTTAGATCCTACTGGAAAATTTCTTATTGCTACAAATGAAAAGTCACATAATCTTGTGCTATTTTCAAGAAATGAAACGACAGGGAAGTTAACACTGTTACAATCTGATGTTGTTGTACCAGAGCCTGTTTGTGTTAAGTTTTTAAACGTTTAATTTATGATTGGTAGAATTTCTATATACCCCAAAAACAGAAAAAAGCAAAGCGATATCGCTTTGCTTTTTTCTATTTCTTCTTCGGCCTACGTACTAGTTCGCCGCCACAATTCGGGCAAACGTTTTGTCTTTCCTCTGTACATGGTGCACAAAATGTACATTCATACACGCATATGTATGCTTCAGAATCGGGCTGAAGGGAATGATCGCAAATTTGACAGTTTGTTTTCATTTCTAATGCCATCGTAATCCTCCTTATTATTTGAAAGTTAGTAATTTAATTATAATTACTATTGTAGTGGGTGTCCTTTTTAAATGAAAAGAAATAGATGGATTATGTTGTTGTTTGAAATGAAATAGGTCCATTTGTTTTTAAATTGATTATTTAGTGCAGTTGGAATATTATGAAATAGTCAAAAGACGACAGGGGGTATATATTTTGACTAATAATAACGACTATTTTCGTGTAGAAGAGGATGTAAATTACAATAGTTTAAAAGCGGATTGTGAAAAATGTTTTGGATTATGTTGTGTGGCATTACCGTTTGCAGCATCAGTAGATTTCGCGGTGAATAAAGATGGTGGTAAACCTTGTACAAATTTACAATCAGATTATAAATGTAGTATACATAGAGATCTTAGAGGAAAAGGCTATAAAGGTTGTACAGTATTTGAATGTTTCGGTGCTGGACAAAAGATTTCTCAAGTTACGTTTAAAGGAATTGATTGGCGGACAGATGCCGAGCATGCGAGAGAAATGTATAATGCTTTTCCGGTTATGCATCAGCTTCATGAAATGCTTTGGTATTTGAATGAGGCTATTCTATTAAAGGCGACGCAGACAATTCATAAAGAGCTGAAGGAAGCAATTGAAGAGACAGAGCGTCTTTCTAATTTAAGTTCAGATGAGTTAATGGAAGTAAATGTGCCATTACACCGTGCAGAAGTGAACATTCTCCTTTTAGAGACGAGTGAATTAGTATGGAAGGAAATGAATGCTGCACGTAAAAAACGAATTAGTCACCGAGGGGCAGATCTTATGGGAGCTAACCTTAAAAAGAGGGATTTACAAGGAGCAAATTTAAGAGCAGCTTATCTTATTGCGGCTAATTTACGAGATGCAAATTTAAGGGGGGCGGATCTCATCGGAGCAGATTTGCGAGATGCAGATATTCGCGGGACGGATTTTACAAATAGTATTTTTCTTACGCAAGTTCAAATTAACGCGGCGAAAGGGGACAAACATACGAAATTGCCGAAATTGTTGTCTCGTCCAGCGCATTGGCCTGCGTAAAGAGTATGGAGTGAAATAGTTTGGATATGTTTCAGTATTTAGAGGAAATGCAGGAAGACGTATTTTCGTTATCAGTATCTCAAATAGAATCGAAGTATTATGATATTTGTAGCACACTAGCGTCAAGTGAGGATGCGGAGCGCGTTAAATTGATTCCATTAGATTCATACAAGGAAAGTATGAGGATAGGTTTGAAAGAAGCATTAAAAGTCGCTGAAAGTGAAGAAGCGAAGGCAATTTATTTTGAATATGACCTTGATAATGAGTGGGATAGTCAGTTATATGTTTGTGACGATTACATGTTTCTTGAAGTAGAGGATGATGATTGGGCCAGTGATTGGACGGATGAAATAGAAGGACCATCTTTAGGAGAGTTAGCTGATATTTATGGTGAAAATGGCTTTGATTCAAATAAAAAGGCTGTAGGTATTACTTTATATTTAATCGCAAGAACAGTGTGTAGTTTTATCAATGCACGTAGTGGTTTGCAAAGTAATATACCAATTTGCATTGGTTTTCACGACCAAGACCCAATTATGCGAACAGGCAGAGACTAAGTCTCTGCCTGTTTTTTATACTACGTTCTCTTTTCAAAAGTAGTAATTATAACGCTACATATAATAAGGATACCACCAATGAAAAAGTTACTACTTAACGTCTCATTTAATAGGAGCCAGCCAAGTATTGATCCAACGATAGGTTGAAAGAAGAAAAATAATGATCCGATGCTCGCGTCCATTAATTCTAATCCTTTATTCCAAAGGAAAAAGGCACCTGCTGTTGAGACGACTCCTAAATATACTACGCCTAATATTACGTACGTATTTACCGTTTCGATAGAGGTTGATTGGAATTCCCATACCATAAAAGGTGTAATGAAAAAGAGTGAAAAAAATATTGCGTACGTTGTAATAATTAAAGATGAAAATCGAGCTGAAGCGATTTTTACATAAATGGACAGTAAAGCCCACGTAATAGCAGCTCCAACTAAAATGATTGTACCGATAAAATAGGAGCCGATTTCAATATCCCATCCGATAACGATAATGACACCGATTGTCGCTATTATAGTTGATAAAAGTCTACGAGTAGTTAGTTTCTCTTTTAAAATGAGCGCTGCAAATATAACCATAAATGCAGGTGTAGCTGATGTCACTAAGGAGCCTGTATGAGCATCGGATAATTTCGTTCCGATAAATTGACATGTGATTGAAATGAAATACCCGATGAATCCAATCCAAGCAAATAATAGCCAATCTTTTTTGTGGATGGGTACTTTTTTCTTTTGCTTTTTTTCAGTTATTTTCAAAATCACATATAAAACAACAAAAGCGATAATAAAACGTAGCCAAACGAGTGTAAGTGGCGGGATAAAGTCGAGTACGTATTTACTAACGACGTACATACCGCCCCATATACTTGCTGCTAGAGATAAACATATAGCTCCTAAAATTGTTTGTTTCATTTGAATTACCTCCGTCTATTTTTAGGGTTATGATTTATTCCCTAAGACGAGGCATAGTGCACTTGTTATATGAATGCCCGTCTTAGTTTATAGACGGCCTACAGGTTGATCGTTTTCGAATGAAGTGTTGTAGTACATGAGCGGATTCCTCCTCCATAATTTTATAATGATATTATAACTTAATTTTCAGTTTATTGGGGTGTTAATTGTACGGAGTTGATTCTTTAGAAAATGGTGGTTGTCGAAGAAAGCATAGTATATGGTAGAAAAACATATTTTAAAAATAAAAGAAACCAATTACATAACTGATAAGTATATTAAGAGTAGGATGAAAAAGTAGATTAATAGAGAAAGAGGAGGAGATTATTATAACTACAACCGTTATTTCTCATTTTTACAATGAAGAGTATTTATTACCGTGGTGGCTTATGCATCATACGAAACTGTTTGATCATGGTATTTTAATTAATAAAGGCTCTACAGATCGTTCAGTCGAAATTTGCAAAAAATTCGCACCGCATTGGGAAGTGCGAGATTCTACAAATCCAGAGTTTGATGCATTAGCGACAGACCATGAAGTGATGAGGGTGGAACAAGAAGTAGAAGGTTGGAAAATGATTTTAAATACGACTGAGTTTCTTTGTGTGCAAGATAAAAATCAGTTTTGGAAATCACTAAATGAATTGGGAGAGAGGATGTATTGGCTGGAAGGGCTTATTATGGTCGATGATCTTAACTATAATTATCCGGAACTTAACTTTGGAATACCTTTAATGAAACAGCGATTTCACGGTTACTTACCGGAAGATTGGAGATTATGGAGAAGAGGTAGATTCATTCATAATAATGAACATGGAAGCTACACTGTTGGAAGGCATTTAACTGCACATGAATTTATGAATTACCCACCTCTTGCTTGTATTGCATGGTTTGGATTTAGTCCGTGGAACGATGCGATGAGGAAGAGGAAATTACAAATTGGTCCGACTCTTTCTGAAGGTAGTAAGCATGCAGGAATGGGGACACATCACATTATTACACCTGAAAGATTAGAAGAATGGTATAAGGAATTAGCGAGAGGGACGAAGGATTTACGTTTTAGTGCTGCGTATCGTTATGCTTTTTTATAAATGATTCCCACCATAAAATTGTTTCTTCGATTCCAGTATTTAGATTGTACGTCGGTTTCCAGTTTACTTCAGTTTTTAAACGTTCTACATTAACACCGACGAATAAAGGTTCATCTTTAGAGAAAGGAATCGCACCTAGTTTAATTAAATTTTCTTTTCCTATCTTTTTAGCAATGATAGAAGCTAATTCTTTAATTTGTACAGATTGACCAGAAGCGATATTGATTGTGCCTGTAACATTGCGTTCTAATACTGTTACGAGAGCATCAGCGACGTCACTCACATGGAGGAAATCTCTTAATTGTTTTCCATGTGTACATAGTGCTTCCTCATTTTTTAATAAGGACGTGATAATGTTAGAAACGAGTCGATTCCCTTGTTCGTGAGGGCCATACATATGAAAAATGCGGCTCCAACACATGCTGAGGCCGGTTTTCCCAGCGTATGATTGTAGCCAGGAATGTAGTGCGTTTTTACATAATGAATACGGGGTTTTATAGGAAAGAAGCGGTGAATCTTCAAATAATACGCCGTTAAACCATTCATATTCTGCGCCAGTACCGGCAACGATGACTCGCTTTCCGCCGCATGTTGTGAAGTGTTGAATTAATGAGATACTGGATGTAAGCCAATAGTAATTATTAATAGATACATAACACGCTGGCGGCACTGCTTCCCAAGCTAAATGAATGAGATGACTAGGCTTCATGTCGTAAATGAGTTTTTTTACTTCTTCATCGCAAAGTAAGTTTACTTTATGCCAATGGCAAGAAAGGTGAGAAGGCTTATTTGTATTGTAGGTGGCGTGCACTTCATAGCCCTTTTGTATAAGGGAATTTACAACATATTTACCAATCCATCCACTACCGCCTGTTACAAGGATTTTTTTCATGGCTCAATCACCTCAACTTCTGGAATCGTTACTAAAAATTTGCCGCCCCATTCACGAATGAAAGAGCATTCTTTCATAATTTCGTCTTTCAAATTCCAAGGAAGTATGAGAATGTAATCAGGTTTTGTACGTTTTATTTCTTCAGGAGATTGTATTGGAATGCGGGTTCCTGGTAGAAGGAGATTTTGTTTGTGAGGGTTTTTATCTACTGTATAATTTAGAAACTCTTTTCCTATCCCGCAATAATTTAAAAGGGTGTTTCCTTTAGCAGGAGCGCCGTAACCGATAATTTGTTTGTTTAAAGCCTTTGCTTCGATAAAAAACTTTAAAATACTTATTTTCAATTGTTCTATGCGTTCAGAAAAAAGGAGATAGCAATCTAATGTATCTAGCCCGTGATCTACTTCTTTTTGGATTATATTTGTAACACTGGAATGGATAGTGGATGAGTCACTGTGATGGTTTACAAAAATACGCAATGAACCACCGTGCGTTGCAAGTTCTTCTACATCGACAATTTGTAAATGATGATGAGCTAAAACTTTTTGAAGACTTATAAGTGAGAAGTAGGAGAAATGCTCATGATAGATTGTGTCAAACTGTTTAAAGGATATGAGGTTTAATAAGTGCGGGAATTCAATTGTTATCGTGCCATCGTGTTTTAATAATGTTTTTAAACCGGCAACAAAATCATGCAAGTTCGGAACATGTGCTAATACGTTATTTGCGACGATTAAATCAGCTTGTGGTAACTTTTTTGCTAAGTCATTGCTGAAAAAATTCACTTCAGTAGGAATTCCTTTTTGGATAGCGATTTCTGCTACATTTTTTGCTGGTTCAATTCCTAACGTTTTGATATTTTCTTTTTGAAAGTATTGTAATAAGTACCCGTCGTTACTTGCGATTTCAATCACTTTCGAATGGTTTGTTAAGTTGAAACGCTTAATCGCCATTTCTACATATTGCTTAGCGTGTAGTAGCCAACTGGAGGAATAAGAGCTAAAGTATAAATAGTCATGAAAAATATTGTGCGGAGATTCAAATTCATCTAATTGTACAAGTAAACAAGAGTTACAAACAAACGTGTGCAGCGGATAAAATGGCTCCATTTTATATGAGTGTTCTGGAGCTACAAATGAGTTAGCGAGAGGAGAAACGCCTAAATCTAAAAAAGTATTTGTGAGTAATGAGTGGCAAAAACGGCATTTTTTCTGTTCCATTTTATAGCCCCCTTATAAATTTTTGAATGCATCGATTTGTTGTCGCGTGAAAGATTCCATATTTTGACCAGATGCATATTTTTTGTACCAATCAACAGTCCAAGCGATAGAATGATCTGTTGATAATTTAGGAGTCCAACCGAGTTTATTTACTGCTTTTGTACTATCAAGTGTTAAAATAGGTGATTCATAAAGAGTATTTGTATGAGGGGAAAGGATTGTTAGTGGTTGATTCCATAATTTTATTATAGATTGAATGACATCATGAACGGTTCTGTTAAGTTCATTCATCGGGCCGAAATTCCAAGCTGCTGCATATTCGGCGTCTTTCGAAAGGTTTTCAGCTAATAGAATATAGCCATGTAAAGGATCTAATACGTGTTGCCATGGGCGAATAGCGTTTTTGTTTCTAATATTTAATGTATTATCTTGTAAATATGCACGAATGATATCTGGGAATAATCGGTCTTCTGCCCAATCACCGCCGCCGATGACGTTACCTGCTCTTACTGAGGCAAGTTTAGGAGTGTTAGTGTGGAAGAATGATTTTTGATATGATGTTGCAACTAGTTCAGCACAAGCTTTACTAGCACTATAAGGGTCGAAACCTCCTAGTCGGTCAGTTTCCACGAATGCCCGGTTACCGCTCCCGTCATTTTCATAGCATTTGTCACTTGTAACATTAATGATGCCACGTATACTTTCTATATGCTTTGCCGCTTCTAATACGTGAACAGTACCTAAAACATTCGTTTTAAATGTTTCGATAGGATTTTTGTATGAAGTGGTGACGATTGGCTGAGCTGCTAAATGAAATAGTATGTCAGGGTTATGTTGTTTCAGGGCATGGGATAAAGAATCGTAATCTGTAATATCGCCTTTAATTGTTATGCACTCTTTTGATACGTTACATTGTTCAAAAAGGTTAGGGATGGATGGGGGGTGAGAAGAATAGCCAACTACTTCTGCACCTAATGAAGTTAAAAAAAGGGTAAGCCATGAGCCTTTAAAGCCAGTATGTCCTGTAATAAATACTTTTTTCTTATTCCAAAAAGATGATGAAGTCATATTACCAAACCTTCCACGGAGCGTTATTACTTTCCCATAGCTCGACTAATTTATTTTTATCGCGCACTGTATCCATTGGATGCCAAAAACCAGTATGTTGATATGCGGCCAATTCGTTTTTGTTTACTAACTGAACTAAAGTGTCTGTTTCAAAAACAGACTTATCTCCACTAATGTAATTGAAAATATCAGGATTTAAAACGAAAAATCCACCGTTAACCCATCCGCCATCACCTAATGGTTTCTCTTGAAAGGATGTTACAGACTGTTTATCTAATACGAGAGAACCAAATCTGCCTGGAGGTTGTACGGCAGTAACAGTAGCTATTTTGCTGTGTTTTTTATGAAATGCCATGAGTTCTTTTATATTTATATTACTTAATCCATCGCCATAAGTGAGGCAGAAAGGTTCGTCCCTGACGAAATTTTGTATTTTCTTAACTCGTCCACCTGTTTCGGTATTTAGACCGGTATCAATCAGTGTAATTGTCCATGGTTCTATACGATGAGAATGGTTAGTAATTGTATTGTCGCTTAAATGTATCGTGAAATCGGACATGTGTAAGTTGTAATTTAGAAAGAATTCTTTAATTGCATATCCTTTATAGCCTAAGCAAATAATAAACTCAGTAATGCCGTAATGACTATACAAACTCATAATGTGCCATAGAATAGGCTTTGTTCCAATTTCAATCATAGGTTTTGGTTTTAAATGAGTTTCTTCCCCAATCCTTGTTCCGTATCCACCTGCAAGAATAACAGCTTTCATTTTTTCCTCCTAATTATAAAAAGAATTTGATATCGATGTTATTATGATATGTACTTAAATTAGAAAGGAACGGGAAATTTCATAGTTATATTTCGTTCGTTTTGGTTTTTTGAATTTAAGTATTTTATTATATAATTAAATTAATAGATTGGATTGTATAAGATGAGACGATAAATTTTGTATAAATTATGAATGATAAACCATCACGTTTGACTGTACAGTTTATGTATTGTATGATGTTAGTAATATAAACAAGGGGGGAAGATCGTTGGGAAGGTGTATCGAATCGGACAGTTGGCTCTCATGGCTCACGTGTCGAAACGAACGATTGATTATTATACGAATCTAGGAATCTTAAAAGCGGAGCGATCTCAATCTAATTATCGCTATTACGACGAAACAGCATTTGAGACATTACAATTTATTGAGAAGTGCAAAGAAATGCATATGCCGCTTTGTGAGATTAAAGAGAAGATCGAGGAGAAGAAGCTGCTCGGTATCAATGAACACGTTTCGAAACAAGTGAATGAAGTGACAGACCATATTCATAGATTAGAAGCAGAGCTAACGGAGTTAAAGCCTCTTTTAGATGAATTGACTGATTCACAACGTGAAAAAATATCGAAATCTTTATCAGGTCAAACGACAGCTTTAATACAGACACTTGCTCTATTATTATAGAATAAGTGAAATCCGACCTCTTTAATTTTTGTATCGGGCTATGTTTTCTAACGAACAAATAAGAAAACATTATAGTATACAGGAGGTGGACACCTTAGTTTTTTAACTAAGGGGATTCATTGGAAATATTTAATTTAGTCATGGTTGCGATTTTAATCGCATTTACTGGATTTTTCGTAGCAGCAGAGTTTGCGATTGTTAAGATACGTTCAAGTCGCATTGATCAGCTTGTTGCGGAAGGGAAACGCGGTGCGTTAGCAGCGAAAAAGGTAACAACAAATTTAGATGAATATTTATCTGCTTGTCAATTAGGTATTACAGTTACAGCGATGGGATTAGGTTGGTTAGGTGAACCGACAATCGAAAAGTTATTACACCCGTTATTTGAGAAATGGAACGTAAATCCTTCTATCTCATCAGTATTAACTTTTGGTCTTGCTTTTATGCTAATGACATATTTACACGTTGTAGTAGGGGAATTAGCTCCGAAAACGCTGGCAATTCAAAAGGCTGAAAAAGTAACGTTGTTATTGGCAACTCCGTTAATGATGTTCTATAAAATCATGTATCCATTTATTTGGGTATTGAACGGTTCAGCTCGTGTTATAACTGGTTTATTCGGTTTGAAACCAGCTTCTGAACATGAAGTAGCTCATACAGAAGAAGAATTACGTCTTATTCTTTCAGATAGCTATGAAAGTGGCGAAATTAATCAAGCTGAATACAAGTATGTAAATAATATCTTTGAATTTGATAATCGCATCGCGAAAGAGATAATGGTACCGCGTACAGAAATCGTTGGTTTCTATCTTGAAGATTCAGTAGAAGAACACATGAAAGTAATCCAAAATGAACGATACACACGTTATCCGATTTTTGGAGAAGATAAAGATGATATTATCGGTATGGTCAACGTAAAAGATTTCTTTATTCGATATATGAACAACGATCAAGAAGATTTATCATCGATTCGCACGTATATGCGTCCGATTATTGAAGTTATGGAAACGACTCCAATTCATGATTTATTACTGCAAATGCAGAAGAAGCGAATTCCAATGGCTGTTTTATATGATGAGTACGGAGGAACAGCTGGAATTGTAACGCTTGAAGATATATTGGAGGAAATCGTCGGCGAAATTCGTGATGAATATGATGAAGATGAAGCACCACCAATTCAACATGTGAACGAGTATCATAAAATTGTTGATGGAAAAGTGCTTATCTCAGAAGTAAAAGATTTGTTTGGATTACACATTGAAGAAGACGATGTGGATACAATCGGTGGATGGATTATGATGCAAAATCATGAAATCGAAGAAGGACAATACGTTGAAGCAGAAGGCTATGAATTTAAAGTGTTAGAAAAAGATGCTTATCAAATTAAACGTGTTGAAATTCAAAAAATGGATCATGAACAAGAACAAGAGAAAGCAGCAACTGTGTAAGTTGCTGCTTTTCTTCTGACACATAATAAAATGTGAAATTAGGAGCGGATATTTTGATTCAAGTAGCCTTACGTGTATATCGATTACAATTGTATACGATCTTTAGTGGTTTACTACTAATGTGGGCGGTTACTCCGTTTGGGAAACAAGTGACAGGGTTCGGTATCGGTTTAGCAGTTAGCGCATATTGTCTTTGGCTATTAGCTCGCAGAGTGGAGAAATTAGGAAGAAGTATCGTGATGAAAGAAAAGGCTCCTGGATTAGGAGTTCTAAACCGATTTGCGGCCGCAATATTAGGGGCTATCATTATGTTTGAAATTGAGCATGAAATGGAAATGTGGGCATTTGGTACTGGAATATTGGGTGGACACTTTTTAATGATTGCGAATTTAGCCTATGCAAATATGCAGCTAGTAAAAGAAGAAGAGAAGCAAAAGGAAAATGCTTCGAAAAACATAGAACTCTGATGAAAGGGACCTAATGGGGTTCCTTTTTTGCGTTTAAAAATAAATGATATAATACGAATGATTTACTGGTACTTATCGAATTTATGCCAAACATAATACGCTTATTTTTGGGGCATTTCAATAGTATGAAAAAAAATTAAAAAAAATTAAAAAAAATTAAAAAACCCATCGATTTCTAAAGCTTATGTATGTTATCATGACAAAAGAATTTGCGAAAGAGGTGGATACCAATGTTACAAGCTTTACTTATTTTTGTGCTTCAAATTATTTACGTTCCAACTTTAACAATCCGTACGATTTTGCTTGTAAAGAATCAAACAAGATCCGCTGCAGGTGTAGGATTGTTAGAAGGAGCAATTTATATTGTCAGTTTAGGTATTGTGTTTCAAGATTTATCAAATTGGATGAACATTGTTGCCTATGTCATCGGCTTTAGTGCGGGACTATTATTAGGCGGTTATATAGAAAATAAATTAGCAATTGGATATATTACGTATCAAGTTAGTTTACTAGACCGTTGTAATGAATTAGTAAATGAATTACGCCATTTTGGATTTGGCGTTACAGTATTTGAAGGTGAAGGAATAAATTCTATACGTTATCGCTTAGATATCGTTGCAAAGCGTTCTAGAGAAAAAGAACTGTTAGAAATTATTAATGAAATTGCACCGAAAGCGTTTATGTCTTCTTATGAAATCCGTTCGTTTAAAGGTGGATATTTAACGAAGGCGATGAAAAAGAGAGCATTGTTGAAGAAGAAGAAAGATGAACATGCATCGTAAAGAAAAGGGAGTAGTGCAGCTTTAAAAGCACGGCATAATCCCCATAGAAAAAAGAGAGGAATCTATATTGAAAAAGATTCCTCTCTTTTTTTCTGCGTTATTTTTTTCTGCTTTTTCTCAGATTAACAATTAACCATACAACTTGAATAATTAGTGGTAATATAAATGCAATTAATAAAACGATAAATGCTATTAATTTCAGCTCAGGTGTTTGAGTAACGCCGGTCCCATCAACCTCTCTTAGCCAAATGATAGCTGCCAATGTCCCGAAAGTTATAATCCAAAATATGTTACCAATCCACCAAAAAATCCATCGTCTTTTCATATTAGCACCTCTTATATTTACCCTCTGTTAAAAGTATATTTTCGGTTGTTATATTTAAATGAAATAACTATAAAACTACTTTTTTTCAACTGTATATCTAACTTGTTTAAAGGTTGCCATGTCTCCATCTTCGTTATCATCTTTCGTTTGCAAAAGTTGAACTCTTGGCTTGTAGTCCGTCCTATGAGCGTGCTCGATATCTTTAATGTTAAGTTTGTAGGATTCACCATTATTTATTTTTTGTTCCAATACTTTTTTATTGGCAACATAAATAAAAGTTACTTTATTTTCATCAATACCTTCAGTCTTAATTTCTAATTCATTATCTTTTGTTGTAATCGTTGGTGTTAATAATTCAATACTGCCGTTTGCAGTTTCTAAAGAATTTCCTTCTATAGTGTAACATCCAGATAATGTGATTCCGATGAATAGAAGAACAATTAATTTCTTTTTCATAAGCTCCTCCGATTTCAAAAAATTTTGATTTGTTCATTTCTAGAAAATTAGTGTGGAACATAGATGAATAGCTATTAATCTCTTTAAATTATACCATAATATGTAAAATGAATGTAGGTATATATGTTTTAGAAGGTAGCATCAAAATTTTTTCTTTTACATCGTTAGGGGATAAGAAGTCTTGTATATAAATCATTCACATAATGTACTAAATGTGCATAAAATACGTGGAATAGTTATGTCTTTATTAGCAAGGTATCAATAAGAATTAGGACAGCTTTTTATAATACATTTGGCCTAATGAAATATTTTTTGATTGAGATATATAAGATGGTAAGTGAGACGGGAGTGATAATGTTTGGCAGCAACAATATCGGGAATTGTATTTAATGATTTAAATCACAATGGTCAATTTGATCCTGGAGAGCCAGGAATACCTAATGTTTTTGTTGTTTTATTTAGCAGTACGGCAGCAACATGTATAACTACCCAAACAGATATAAATGGAAATTATAGTTTTACTGTCACTGCGGCAGGAACTTATACTGTATATGAACCTGTCGCTAATCCAGGTGATACTTGCCCACCTACAAATTTCACTCAACCTGATGGATTTACTATGTCAAATGGACCGAGAAAACTAACAATTACAGTTACCGCAGCTCAAATTAATAATGGTGCAACAATTGCGAATCAAAATTTTAGCCACGATACTGTTAATAATCCTTTAGATTGTACGACAACTATGATTCAGTTTGCAGGTACCCCATCTATTTGGTATAACATCAATGTTGTCACTGGTGCAACATTGATTCAAGGAACGGTAAATCCCCCTGTAAATATAAATGCTATTGCATATAATACTTTGGATAATTATATTTATGGATATGATCAATTAAATAATAACATTGTACGTGTAGATAACAATGGAAATGTAACAGCTCTATTTCCTCTACCGACAGGATTACCTGTGGATAATTATAACGTTGGAGCTTTTGATCTTAATGGATTTCTATATATTTCTGTAAATGATATTGCAAGATTCTATGTAATTGATTTGCGTCCAAATTCTGCAACATTTATGAAACTAGTTAATCCAGCGACTGGATATACAGAACAAACTAGTAATTTTGGCGTTGGTTTAAGTACAACACTAAACGTAAGTGATTGGGTATATAATCCGTCAGATAATTTTTTATACGGCATAACACCTACCGGTATCGCTATAAGGGTAAGCCCCACGACAGGACAAATTACAAATTTAACGACAACACCTCATAATACGGGGCCTTTTGGGGCAATTGCGTTGGACTCGAATGGTATAATCTATGCGATTGCTAATCCAACCGGTAATATATACCGATATATTATCGCTGGTAATACCGCAACCGCCGCATTATTTTCTAGCACCGTTACAACCTCATTTAATGATGCAACTATGTGTCTACTAGCTGAAATTAACGTAGATTTTGGTGACGCTCCAAATACTGCTCCGGGTAACGGACCAGATAATTATTCTACGTTACTAGCTAATAATGGACCACGTCACGGAATTGTAAATGAACTAGTATTAGGGACAAAAGTTACAGCGGAAACAGATGCTTATCAAAATCCCACAGCAACAGGTGACGATATTTCAAAAGGTATTCAAGATGACGGCTTAACGGTTCCTCTTGCTACACTTTCTGTTAGTGCTACTAGTTATTCGCTAAATGTAACCGTAACGAATGAAACAGGAAGTGATGCTAATTTATATGGATGGATTGATTTTAATGAGGATGGAATATTTCAAGGGAATGAGGGAGCGATTGTTCAAGTAGTGCCTTCAGTTGCAGGGACTCAAACCGTTATCTTGAACTTCACGGTACCACCGGGTGTAACATTAACTCCTGGTCACACTTTTGTAAGACTTAGATTAACAACAGATAATCTTATTAATCAGAATGCTGGAACTCCAACATCAGTGGATACAAGGAGTGTAGGTCCTGCCTCTGACGGAGAAGTAGAAGATTATATTTTACAAGTGAATAATGTTGCTGATTTAATGGTGGTGAAAACGAATAGCCCAGTACCAGTACAGCCGGGACAGGAACTCACCTACACGATACAAGTAACGAATAATGGTCCTGATGCTGCTCAAGATGTTACGTTAACGGATGATATTCCATCTGAGATTTTAAATCCTGAGTATAGTTTAGATGGAGGAATTACTTTTCAGAGTTGGACAGGAAGTTTAAGTCTAGGAACGTTACCGACAGGTAGTTCCGTACAAATTATAATTCGAGGAACAGTTAGTCCTTCTGCTACGGGAATTATAGCGAATACTGCAACTGTTAGCAGTACAACATTCGATCCAGATTTGAGCAATAACACTGATACCTCTTTTGCTCCTATTAGTTTCTCGGCGGATATTTCTGTTGTTAAAACAGCAAGTCCGACACCTGTTGTAGCTGGTGAGCTACTCACTTATACAATAGTAGTTTCGAATGCAGGACCAAATGCAGCACAGAATGTAACGTTAACGGACGTTATACCAAGTGAAATTTTGAGTCCGGAATATTCAATAGACGGAGGGGTAACGTTTAATCCATGGCCTGGTACTCTTTCTCTAGGAACTTTGGCAAATGGTGCAACAGAAACGGTATTGATCCGAGGAACAGTAAGTACCTCTGCTACTGATTCTATCACAAACACAGCGACTGTAGATTCGACTACCCCAGACCCAGATCCAACGAATAACACCTCAACAGTTATTACTCCCGTTAATGCTTCAGCAGATGTTGCTATTATTAAAACGGCAAATCCAAACCCAGTAAGCGGTGGAAACGTACTAACTTACACGCTTTTCATATCTAATTTGGGTCCGTCAGATGCGCAGAATGTAATAGTAACAGACGCAGTGCCGAGTGTTGTTTTAAATCCGGAATATTCAACAGACGGAGGAGTAACGTTTAATCCGTGGCCTGGTACTCTTTCTTTAGGAACTTTAGTAAATGGTGCAACAGAAACGATCTTGATTCAAGGAACGGTAAGTATTTCTGCTACTGGAACTATAACAAACACAGCAACGGTAGAATCAACAACACCGGACCCAGATCCAACGAATAATACTTCAACAGTTGTTACAACAGTAAGTGAATCGGCGGATATTTCAGTGGTGAAATTGGGGAATCCAAATCCGGTGATTGCGGGGCAGGTAATCACGTATACAATTGTAGTATCAAATGCAGGTCCATCAGATGCGGAAAATGTAACGTTAACAGATGCTATACCAAGTGTTGTTTTAAATCCAGAATTTTCGATAGATGGGGGAGTAACGTTTAATCCGTGGCCAGGTTCAATCAATTTAGGTACATTGGTAAATGGCACAGCAGAAACAGTGTTGATACGAGGAACGGTAAGTGCTAATGTAACTGGATCGATAATAAACACAGCAACGGTAGAATCAACAACACCAGACCCTGACTTAACGAATAACACCTCAACTTTCGAAACACCAGTTGAAGCTTTAGCAGATATTTCAGTGGTGAAAACAGGAAGTCCAAATCCAGTACTTGCAGGAAATGTGCTGACCTACACAATTGTAGTATCGAATGCGGGACCATCAGATGCAGAAAATGTAATGCTCATAGATAAGGTGCCGAATAAGATTTTGAATCCGGAATATTCGACAGACGGAGGAGTAACGTTTAATCCATGGCCAGGTTCAATCAATTTAGGTACACTAGCAAATGGGGCTTCACAAACAATTATACTAAGGGGAACGGTAAATCCTTCAGCAACGGGATTAATTACGAACACAGCCGTAGTTAATAGTACGACGCCGGATCCAGATCCAACAAACAATATCTCTACGGAGTTTAGCGCGATAAATACGTCAGCAGATATTTCAGTAGTAAAGACAGCGAATCCGAGTCCAGTACTTGCAGGGGGGATACTCACTTATACTGTAGTAGTGTCAAATGCGGGACCAAATGATGCATTGAATGTTACGGTGATGGATGCTATACCAAGTGAACTTTTAAATCCGGAATATTCAACAGACGGAGGAATAACGTTTAATCCGTGGCCGGGTTCTATTAATATAGGTACGCTAGCAAATGGGGCTTCACAAACAATTATACTAAGGGGAACGGTAAATCCTTTGGCTACGGGGTTAATTACGAACACAGTAACTGTAGATTCAACGACCCCAGACCCAGATCCGGACAATAACACCTCAACGATCGTTACGCCGGTGAATACTGAAGCGGATATTTCTGTGACGAAGTTAGCTAATCCATCACCTGCGATTGCTGGTGAATTACTGGCTTATAGTGTAGTAGTATCAAATGCAGGCCCAAATGATGCGTTGAATGTAACGTTAACGGATGCTATACCAAGTGTGGTATTAAATCCGGAATATTCAATAGACGGAGGAGTAACGTTTAATCCATGGCCGGGTTCTATTAATATAGGTACGCTAGCAAATGGGGCTTCAATTACTTTCTTAATTCGAGGAACGGTAAGTGCCTCTGCTACGGAAACAATTAGAAACACCGCAACCGTAGATTCAACGACCCCGGATCCAGATCAAACGAATAACACAACAACGATTGATACGCCTGTGAATGCATTAGCAGATATTTCAGTGGTGAAAACAGGAAACCCGAACCCAGTAAACGCAGGTGAGATACTCACTTATACTTTAGTTGTCTCGAATTTAGGGCCGTCAGATGCAGAAGCTGTTACAGTGATAGATGCTGTATCAAGAAAAATTTCAAATCCAGAATTTTCAACAGATGGAGGGGTAACGTTTAGTCCATGGCCTGGTACTACGAATATAGGTACATTGCCAAATGGCTCTTCCGTAACGATCTTAATTCGGGGAACAGTAAAATCATCAGTTACTGGTTTCATTAGGAATACGGCAGTAGTCAGCTCGCCGACACCAGATCCAAATTTAGCAAATAACAGATCAACTATTGTTACACCAGTAACTGAGTCAGCGGATATTTCAGTAGTGAAAATAGGTCGTCCGAATCCAGTGAATGCGGGAGAGATACTCACTTATAGGTTGGTTGTAGCAAATGCAGGACCATCCGATGCTCAAAATGTTACACTCACAGATACAGTACCGAGCGAGATTTTGAATCCGGAATATTCAGTAGATGGAGGGAATACGTTCAATCCATGGCTTGGTTCTATTGTATTAGGAACATTAGCTAGCGGGTCATCAGTGACTGTCTTTATTCGAGGAATGGTAAGTTCCTCTGCTAGGGGAATCATTAGAAACACCGCAACCGTAAGTTCAACAACACCAGATCCAGATCCAACGAATAACACCTCAACTACTATGACATTAGTGACTACTTCTGCTGATATTTCTGTTGTAAAAGTGGCAAGCACAGTGCCAGTGTCGGTAGGTCAGGTACTCACATATACGATATTAGTATCGAATGCTGGCCCGTCAGATGCGGCGGCTGTAACGGTAACTGATGCAGTACCGAGAGAACTTTCGAATGTAGAATTTTCAGTAGATGGAGGAATCACGTTTAATCCATGGCTTGGTACTACGAATATAGGTGACTTACCAAAAGGTGAAACATCAATCATTTTAATAAGAGGGATATTGACTTCTGCTGCTAACGGATTTATTACGAATACTGTAACCGTAAGCTCAACGACCCCAGATCCAAATCCTGACAACAATACATCTACCGTTGTTACGCCTGTAGGTGAATCAGCAGACGTTTCAATAATAAAAACAGTGAATGCAAACACAATACCTCCAGGTGGATTCCTAACTTACACATTATTTGTATCGAATGCCGGACCATCAAGTGCGCAGAATGTCGTTGTAACAGATACGATACCGACTCAGCTCAACAATGCGGAGTTTTCAGTAGATGGAGGAATAACGTTTAGTCCGTGGACGGGGACACTAAATTTAGGAACATTGGCTAGTGGTGCCTTTGTTACTATAATTATTAGAGGATTTGTAAGTCCGAATGCAATCGGGTTTATAATAAATACGGCTACTGTAAGTAGTGACACACCTGATCCAAATCCTTCTAATAATACGTCAACGGTTATAACACCAATAGTCCCTGAGGTTATACCAGTTCGACCGTGTTTCCCGCGACATGATTGTATGAAGCACGAGCATAGAAAATGTAAATAATAATGTTAATGTGGATTAGTTTCACAAAATGGCGCATTTGCAAAGCCCCAAAAGCGGAGTCTCTTCTGAGGCTTCGCTTTTGTTTATGTGACTTATACTCGTTTTTTCGTCCTGGCAAACAACTTGTAATTTGATGACAATGTGATTCTACCAAACTTGAAAATTTTTAAAGAGATTTCGTATCTTTACATAGGTATATATTTTCTTTAGAAAGCGGTGTTGATAAAATCATTACGAATTGGATATCCAAATATATGATGAAATGTAGACAGGAGAAAGAGCTTAATACGAAGCAATCTTATTTTTATAGAAATTACAATTTTTACATATTAAAATGATGATAGGGAATAGATGAATTCATTCACTTCGGAGGTAGTTACTTGAACATTAACGAGAAGGCAATTGAAATGTTTGAACAAAATGAATATGAGGAAGCGATGGAACTGTTTCAACAAGCAGTACATGAATCTAGAGGTGTACAATCTCTCAATAATCTTGCTTGGATGTACTTTTATGAGGAAGAGAATGATGGTAAAGCTCTTGAATTAATAAAAGAAGCTGTTAAGTTGAATCCTTCCTCATACTTTCCTTATAACATCTTAGGGGAAATTTACATGAAACAAGAAAAGTGGGAAGAAGCGAAAGATGCATTACAAAAATCTATTTCGATTCAACCATCCGATGAAGCATATCACAATGTAGCTGTAGCTCATTATAATCTTGGAGAGTTGGAAAAAGCTTCGGAATTTTTCTTGCGAGTTGCAGGGGATTCAGACATTATAATGTATAACTATGTAAAATGTTTAATTGATTTAGGGCGAAAAACAGAAGCGAAAGAGAAGTTGGATGCTTTTAACAGGAAATCTGATGATTTTGTAGGAGAAATTAATGTAGCAGATTTATATGTTGAGCTGAATTGCTATAAAGAAGCAATTGAATGGTTCGAAAAGGGATACAAAGAATACTGGAAAAGTCCCAATTGGATTGGTAGATTTGTTTATGCTCTATATAAAGCTAATAATTTCTCCCGTATAAATGAAGTTATACGGGAATCTATCGAAGCGAAGACAGTAGAAATAGAAGATGTTCAGAATGAAGAAGTAGAAGGAAATTGGACAGAAAACGATAAGAAAGAGTTAATTGAGGAATATATAGAAGAGAATAATTGTTATAAAAAAATGATAGAACATATCAAATCTGGATATGTTCCAGGGTTAGAATTTGAAACGGACTATATAGGGGCTTGCTATTTATTTGGTTGTAAAAGACATAATCATTTTGAATATGAAAAATAAAAAGATTCGACTGTCAAACATGATGGTCGAATTTTTTTATTATAGGCTGCTTGTCTAAAGGTACCATCACAATTGTAATGTGTTAAAGATGTTTCGTCTCATTACATAGGTATATATCCTCTTTAGAGATCCCTTTTTTAATATTTAAAATATGTAGTGAAATAAAACCAATAAGTCCTATTCCGCCGAAAATAAGCCATGGTGTATACATTCCGTTTAAGTTGGATGTAAAAGATGTACCGGTATAATTACCGATGATAAAACCAAATGCGAGTGATAGTTGATAGAATCCGAAGTAAGTAGCTGTATATGATTCGTTACTGTAATTTGCAATAGCGATATCAGCGTTAGGTAATACGAGTGTTTCACCGATTGTAAATAAAATTACACAAATGAATAGCCAATATGGGTGTTGAAATAAAGGAATGAGTAAAAAGGAAATACTCATTAATAAAACACCGTATTTAATAATTGAAAGTGTGTTGTATTTGTGAAATAGTTTTCGGAATAAAACCATAAATATGACGCCTGTTATTGCATTCATCGTAATAACTAGTGTAGCAAGCTGGTTGCTATTACTAATGTTTTTCATATGAAGTGGAAGTGCGACGGTAAGCTGAGTAAACATAATATAGAAGAAAATCATAATAAATGAAAACAAAAGGAAAGATTTGTTTTGTAAGATAGCCTGTAGCCCTAATGTAATAGACGTGTTTTCAGTAGTGACTTGGAAGTGATTTTTAAGTAAGTAAAAGATAAAAGCGAATAACAGCATAAGAGATCCTGTTAGAGAAAAAGCATAGATTGGATCGAGTAAGAGTAAGAACCCTCCTGCAATTGGTCCGATTATTGCTCCGCAATTAAAACTAAGGTTTAAATATGTAAATAAATTTTTTCTCATATGAGCTGGTTGTGAGCCGAATATGGCGCGCGCAGCAGGTTCGTAAAATGCAGTTCCGAAGCCAATAAGTGCAGAAGAAATAGAAATTGTATAGAAATCAGAGCATATTCCTAAAGCGATAAATCCGATTCCTCTTAAAAATAATCCGGCTATCATCATAATGATATAGCCTATTTTGTCAGCAATTAATCCTGAGAATAATGGGATAACTCGTGATGTGATTGTCATAACCGTCAACACTGTTCCTACTTGAACAGCAGAAAAATGAAGAAAGCTTAATAGATAAATAGCTAAAAATGCGTATACTGCAAAGTACCCAAAAGACATAAAAAATGAAGAAATAAGCATGAAACGTATCGGTATTGAGAAACTTTTCATAGAACTCCTCCTAATATTGTAACCAGTAAAATTATTTAGTGGTTAACTATTTTATATTATAATTATACATAAAGTCAGAAAAAAGTAAATTTTAAGAAGAAGGTGGATGGAATTGAATCAAAATGCACCAAATGAATTAGAATATATTCGGGAATTTTTAAATACATGGAAAATACCAAACGATACGAGAGAGCCAATTGATATGCTGCAAACAGAAGAGGATATCATGCTCTTTATGAAAGAATATTTTCATGAAGAGGTTCCATTTCATACGATAGAGGAATTAAAAAGTTTTCGAGAAGATATTCGGTTAACGGTTGAAGGCGAAGGATCATTGCAAAAGTGGTTAGAGAAATACCCATTTCATGTACATGTAAAGGAAGATATGAAAGGTATTACATATGAGCCTGTGCACGAAGAGAATGTATATACAAAAGTATTAAGCGTTGTGTTAATGTCAATTCAAGAAAATTTGTGGGGGAGGTTAAAAGCATGCCCAGATTGTCGCTGGGTATTTTATGATCATTCGCGAAATGGAAGTAAAAGATGGTGCGGTATGTATGCTGGAGAAGAAGGAGGAAGAGCGTGCGGAACGATCGCGAAAGTGAAAAATTACCGGGCGAAGAGAAAAGGGAGATCGGGTTATAATGTTTAATTTATATTAGGGGAAGAAAATTGGATGGGGGAATGTAGAATATGAAAGGTACACAAATGTTAGCTTTAAATAAAAAGTGTTGGGATACAGTTGCACCTTATTTCTTTCAAGTGGATTGTTTACCGAAATATGGTCCATATACAGCGTCTGAAGATGATATTCACTTGTTCGATTCAATCAGAAATAAAAAGGTTCTTGATATTGGATGTGGAAGTGGGCATTCGTTGCAATATATGGCAGAACATGGGGCAGAGGAAGTATGGGGTCTTGATCTTTCAAGTGAACAAATTAAAACAGCGAATGAAACGTTAAAGTGTTGCAATCCAAAGTTAATATGTGGAGCAATGGAAGAGGAAGTGGATATTCCGAAAGGGTATTTTGATATTGTATATTCCATTTATGCATTAGGTTGGACTTCAGATTTAAGAAAAACTTTGGAACTGATTCATTCATATGTAAAGCCAGGAGGAAGCTTTGTTTTTAGTTGGGAGCATCCGGTATATTCAAATTTACAGTATGGTACAGAAGAAATTGCTTTAAAGTCTTCTTATCATGAGGAAACTCCTATTACGTTTGAAACATTTAAAGGAGAAAATGTACAAGCGACATTATATAAGAGAAAAATAAGTACATACATAAATGAGTTAAATAGAGTGGGATTTACAATTGAGAGAATAGAAGAGCCTGAACCATCTAGCTCATTTGATGAAGAACTAGCTGAGCCGTCTACGAAATATTATTCTTTATATAAAGCTAGAATGGTGCCAACGACTTTTATTATTAAGGTGAGAAAGTAAAGTGCTTTATAAAAAGAAGCCTATCATTTCAAATAAATGAAATGATAGGCTTCTTTATTTTTTAAAAAATGAGGTCAAAGATGTACTTTTCATATAAAAATGCATTTCATATAAAAAGTGTAATTATTTTGGGGAAGGGGGATTGTTGTGCGTCATCATAGAAAGTGCAAAAAATTTGGAGTGGCACTGCCTCTTCCGCTTGAAGGAGCAACTGGCCCTACTGGTAACAGTGGTCCAACAGGTCCAACTGGAGGGCATGAAGGTCCGGTCGGGCCTCCGGGAATCACTGGACCTAGAGGCGCAACTGGTCCACAAGGTCCTCAAGGTATTCAAGGAATCCAAGGTCCGCGAGGGACAACAGGAGCTCAAGGAATACAAGGTGCCGTTGGTGATACTGGAGAGCAAGGTGTAACAGGTCCAGTTGGTTTGCAAGGTCCTCAAGGATTAATTGGAGAGCAAGGTCCAGTTGGTGATATTGGATTACAAGGACTAGAAGGTATACAAGGGATTACAGGACCTACTGGTAGTCAAGGGCTACAAGGTCCCCAAGGAATACAAGGAGAGACAGGAGAGCAAGGACAAACTGGCGCACAAGGAATACAAGGAGAAATGGGGGGGACTGGGATATCAGGTGTAACAGGTCCTCAAGGTCCCCAAGGAGCGCAAGGAATACAAGGAGAGGATGGAACTACAGGCATACAAGGAGAAGAAGGCCCGCAAGGAATACAAGGAATTACTGGAGGGCAAGGACCACAAGGTGATCAAGGGCTACAAGGTGTAACTGGCCCAACTGGTTCTACTGGAATACAAGGACCTCAAGGTATAAGTGGAATAAGGGGGCTAACAGGTGTAATAGGTCCTCAAGGTCCACAAGGTGTTCAAGGAATACAAGGAATAAATGGATCCACAGGTTTTCAAGGAGCAAAAGGAGTACGAGGGATAACAGGAGCAACAGGGAGTATTGGTACGCAAGGCCTAGAAGGACCACCGGGTGGTCCAATGGGCACTACTGGTCCAATTGGTCCATCTAGTGGAGTGACTGGTCCATCTGGCCCACCCGGTCCACCTGGTGGACCAACAGGTCCAGCGGGGGAAACTGGTGCACAAGGTGTAACAGGTGTGACTGGTGCAATAGGTATACAAGGAATACAAGGGATAACTGGTCCGAGTGGTCCTCAAGGTGTAATAGGTCCTCGAGGTTCCCAAGGTGTAGTTGGAGCAGTTGGAGTACAAGGTGCACAAGGTCCACAAGGTAACCAAGGAATAACAGGAGCAACCGGTGTAGAAGGTCCACAAGGAATACAAGGTCCAAAGGGAGAAATCGGTCCAACTGGTGCAGAAGGTCCTAAAGGTATGCAAGGAATACAAGGGGGAACTGGTCCTACAGGAGCACAAGGAATACAAGGGTTACAAGGAATAATAGGTCCCACAGGCACAACAGGAGCGGCAGGAGTCCAAGGTCCCCAAGGAATACGAGGGGAAACAGGAGCAGCTGGAGCACAAGGAATACAAGGACCTCAAGGAATACGAGGAGAAACAGGAGCAGCTGGCGTTCAAGGGATACAAGGACCTCAAGGAATACAAGGGGAAAATGGATTGACTGGTCCACAAGGTTCTCAAGGAATGCAAGGAGTTCAAGGAATAACAGGTCAGGCAGGAGCAATTGGTTTGCAAGGGTCTCAAGGAATACAAGGTATAGTAGGCCCAACAGGAGCGCAAGGCTCTCAAGGTATGCAAGGAATACAAGGAGTAACAGGTCCAACAGGTGCACAAGGAATTAGAGGTCCCCAAGGGAATTTAGGAGAAAACGGGATAACAGGTCCACAAGGAGTGCAAGGTGCGCAAGGTATTCAGGGACCCGAAGGACCACAAGGAAATGTTGGGATTACTGGTGAAACTGGAGAAACAGGCCAGGCGGGAGTAACAGGAGTAGCTGGAGCACAAGGGTTGCAAGGTGTTCAAGGAATTATGGGGATACAAGGAAGTACAGGAATGACAGGACCTATCGGTGCAACTGGAGTAACCGGAATCCAAGGTGTGCAAGGTATTCAAGGAATACAAGGCCCAACTGGAGCAAGTGGAATAACAGGGGGAAGCGGTAGTCAAGGGCCAGCTGGAGCGCAAGGTAGTCAAGGGCCGATTGGAGCTGTGGGACCTACTGGAGCCATTGGTAGTCAAGGGCCTATAGGTTTTTTAGGAATTGTAGGTGCAACAGGAGCGACTGGTTTACCTAGTGGTGGCGGTTATTTCTTTTCTACTTCAACGAGTGCAATTGCAGCGAATGCGTTAATACCAATTAATTCCGGATCTACAGTTTTTGGTTCTGAGGTCAGTTTAACAAATGCAACAACTGTAACGTTAAGTACGCCGGGAATATATTTAGTCAGCTATTATTTTCAAGGTGATCCAACTGCTGGAAATGAAACGATTTCCGTGAGGCTTACGTTAAATGGTACGCAAGTCGCAGGGAGTTTTATTTTTTACGTCACGGCAGGTTTTGTATTAGAACCAGCGATTTCTAATACGATGGTCATTAATGTTGCTTCTTCAAATGCTACTTTATCTTTGCAAAATGGTCCATTAGCTATTGGTCATGTAACAACATTATCTGGTGTGATAACAGCTAGTTTAAATGTATTAAAAATAGTTTGATATGTTATAACGGGGGGAGATGCTTGTGAAGGAGCAAGATAAGTGTAGTAAGTTTCAAGCACCTATTCCTTTTCTGCCTTCAGGTATTACGGGACCAACTGGTCCAACCGGTCCGACAGGTTCTTTAGGTGGACCGACTGGACCGCAAGGAATACAAGGCGTTCAAGGGCCAATTGGTCCAACTGGTCCGGCCGGAATTCAAGGAGTGCAAGGGGTGCAGGGAGAAATCGGTCCAATAGGCCCAACAGGTTTAACTGGGCCACGAGGTTCTCAAGGGAGCCAAGGACTGATGGGGGAACAAGGTCCACAGGGAATTCAAGGTGTTCAAGGTATACAAGGAGAAAGGGGGCCAGCCGGTCCAACCGGAATTCAAGGAATCCAAGGAATACCTGGTCCAATGGGAGAAACAGGTCTAACAGGAATACAAGGCATTCAAGGTATGCAAGGTGAAATCGGGCAGGCGGGTCCAACAGGAATACAAGGTATACAAGGAGTGCAAGGCGAATTAGGTCCGACTGGTCCAACAGGAAATACTGGTATACAAGGTATGCAAGGGGATTTAGGGAGTAGTGGTTTACAAGGTGTAACAGGTATACAAGGTATTCAGGGTCCGATTGGTCCAACCGGTCCAACAGGCTCTCAAGGAATTCAAGGGGAACAAGGGCCAATGGGACCAACAGGAGCAACTGGCGTTCAAGGTTTACAAGGGTCACAAGGTGAGATGGGTCTAACTGGTCCAACAGGTTCTCAGGGGATACAAGGAGTGCAAGGTGTAATAGGCCCAACAGGAGTAACGGGCTTGCAAGGGGATCCAGGTCCAACAGGCTCAACAGGCTCAACTGGGGGAATCGGCCCAACTGGATCTGCAACCGGTCCAACAGGAGCAACCGGTCCAACCGGTCCGCCAGGAGGCCCAACCGGCCCAACTGGTCCAGCAGGATCTCCAGGAGGTCCAACTGGTCCGACGGGAGCAACTGGGGCAACCGGAGTGACAGGAGCAACTGGGACGACTGGAATCCAAGGCGTACAAGGAGTGATTGGCCCAACCGGAGTAACTGGTTTAACAGGTTTGCAAGGAGTACAGGGACCGATGGGGGCAACTGGTCCAACGGGTGACCAAGGCATTCAAGGTCCGCAAGGAGTAATGGGAGTAACCGGTCCAACTGGATTACAGGGTTTACAAGGAGTACAAGGACCGATAGGAGCAACAGGCCAGGCTGGTCCACAAGGAGTGCAAGGGGCACAAGGTCCAATTGGTCCAACAGGCCCGCAAGGAATACAAGGAATACAAGGTGAGCAAGGGGTAATGGGAGCAACCGGACCAACAGGTTTACAGGGTCTACAAGGAATGCAAGGTCAGATTGGTCCAACCGGTCCACAAGGAGTGCAAGGGATACAAGGGCCAAGTGGTATAACGGGTCCAACCGGTCCTCAAGGAATTCAAGGGATTCAGGGCCCGCAAGGAAGCATAGGTCCAACAGGTTCACAAGGAATACAAGGCGTACAAGGTCCAGAAGGTTCAACAGGTCCAACCGGTGCAACCGGACCTCAAGGAATTCAGGGAATACAAGGGATACAAGGCCCAACAGGTCCACAGGGCATTCAAGGTATACAAGGAATTCAAGGTCCGATTGGTCTAACAGGCCCAACTGGACCTCAAGGTATACAAGGAATAACCGGATCAACAGGTTCAACAGGTCCAACAGGAGTGACCGGACCGACGGGAGTAACGGGTCCACAAGGTCCACAAGGAATCCAAGGTCCACAAGGGATAACGGGGCAGGCAGGAGCAACAGGCCAGGCGGGAGTAACAGGTCCACAAGGTCCACAAGGAATTCAAGGCCCACAAGGTGCCACGGGGCAGGCTGGAGCAACCGGGGCAACTGGAGTAACAGGTTCTCAAGGAATTCAAGGAGTGCAAGGTCCACAAGGAGTGACCGGATCGACTGGAGCAACTGGATCGACTGGCTCAACAGGTGCGACTGGACCGACAGGGATACAAGGAATAAGAGGAGTAACCGGTGCAACCGGTTCAACCGGAGTAACGGGTCCAACTGGTGCAACCGGTTCAACTGGATCAACCGGTCCAACTGGATCGTCTGCAATATCAGCAGGTGGCGGCTATTTCTTTTCTACATCAACAAGTACAATTGCAGCAAATGCCAACATTCCAATTAATTCAGGATCTACTGTATATGGAACTGGTGTATCTTTAACTAGTGCTACAACTGTCACGGTATCCACACCAGGAATATATTTAGTAAGCTACTATTTTCAAGGGGACGCGAACGGTGGGAATGAGACTGTATCTGTTAGGTTACTATTAAATGGAACACAACTAACAGGGAGTTTTATACAAAACGTAACGACATCAACTGTAGTAATCGAACCAGCTATTTCAAATACACTTCTTGTGAATGTGGCGAGCGCAAATTCAACGTTAATATTACAAAATGGTCCATTAGGTGTTGGGCATGTGACCACTATTGCAGGAACAATTACGGCAAGTTTAAATGTGGTGAGGATATTATAAAGGTAGCATAGGAAATAAAAAAAACACAAGGTGTGTCAATGAAGACATTCCTTGTGTTTTTTTATTTTAAATGAACATTTTTTTATCTTTTCGGCTGAAAAATATGCTGAAAGAAGTATTTGTGATGTAAGTTATCTACAACTTTATTTGCTTGATATGTGCGGTGTTGTTCGAGTCGAAGTCTTTGCTCCATCATTTTTATTGCGTGATCTGATAAACGTAACATTGTACCAGTCTCCTTTTCTATAAATATAGTTTTCTGATTGTTATCGATTCCATATTTATAACTAAGGAGGCAAAGTGTGTAACATAGGCAAAAAGCACCTTCCTCTCCCATTACGCTTACGAGGTTAGCTGTCGGACTCGGGAAGTGAGAGTTTCCCTACTTAAAAAAGATTCGCCCCAAGTAGCATAGCTACAAAAATGGTTCCCCCGCTCCAAAATTTGGACTCAGCAAAAGGTTGTATAAAGTAAAAAATAACATAAATAAATAATTAAGTCAAACTATTTTGTGTTTTCTGTCTTTTAAGTTGCGTAAGAATCATGCCATCAGGTAGTGTTGTATCTGTTACTTCAATGAAGCTGTGTTTTTTATATAATGTGAGAGCTGGAGTATTGGCTTTACCTGTTTGTACAATGTATGTCATTGAAGACGAGAACATGTTAAATATATAAAGTAGCAGTTTCGTTGCGATTCCTTTTTGAAAAAAATCGGGCGATACAACTAATCTGTGGATATCGATTAGTTCTTCTTCTTGTATAAAAGAAATAAAGCCGACGAGTTTATTTTCAGAGAAATATCCATAGAATGTTTCATCACAATTTTGAATATCGTTTACAGTATCATATAAACGAGGTATTGCAGTACTGTTTAAAAAGTCTGCTTCAATTTTATAAGCTGGAATTTGAACATTTAAAATGGATGTTGCTACTTCATAAGAAGTGGGAAGTAATTTATGAATCATAGATAATAACGCCTCCTTTAAATATGATATATTAATATAATTGATTTGTGGGTAAGTTTGACAATTTTTTTCTTTTTTGCATATAATATATGTATCTCCATACATAAAATGTTCGTAGGTATATTTCTATAGTAGGATATGGTTAGCGTAGATAAATACGTAATCTTATATAAGAGTTTAGCTACTCTTGTATTTGATAATACAAACTATAATAGAAATGAGGGACTAAAAATGGGATGGATTATTACATTAATAGTTGGTGCTATTATAGGTATAATTGCTAGTTCTATAACGGGTAAAAATTTTCCAGCTGGTATGTTTGGAAATATAATTGCTGGTTTACTAGGAGCTTGGTTAGGTAGTAGATTATTTGGATCTTTTGGGCCATCGTTTGGTGGGATTCATGTCGTACCAGCATTATTAGGTGCAATTGTGTTAATTCTTATTGTATCATTTGTAGTAAAAGCTGCAAGGAAATAAAGGCTATTATTAATTATTTCATAAAGCCCTTTTTAGGGCTTTTCCTAATTAGAGAGGTGGTACACTTGGAGAAAGTAAATATAAGAAAAAGAGATAAGTTGAAAAAGTTTTTTAAAGAACAAAATTATTTAGCTGTACTACTTGGATTCGCGTTGCTGTTTGTAAATATATTATTACTTACAAAAATATCATTCGTTTTTACACCGTTCGTCGTATTTTTAAAAACAATCTTTTTCCCAGTATTATTAGCGGGAGTACTATTTTATATATTGCATCCATTCGTTTCTCTTTTAGAAAGAAAAGGTGTGTCGAGAATTGTGTCAATTGCCTCGATATATATAATTGTTCTTGGATTATTTGTTTTTCTTGCGGTCACGGTTATTCCAATTATTAAAGATCAAGTAAATGCTTTAATAGATAACTTACCATATTTCGGGCATGAAATCGAAAGGGCAGCACGTAAATTTGGAGAAAGTAATGTAATTGGTAGAATGCAGGAAAGTTTAAATATTGATTTTGCTAATATCGTAAAAGATTCTACAATGAACTTTACAAAATCATTATCATCAGTAACAGGAAATGTAACTGGATTTTTAAGTACAATTACTGAAGTTGTTTTAACATTTGTAATGGTTCCATTTATTTTGTTCTATCTTTTAAAAGATGGTGAGCAATTACCGAATCATTTTTTAAAGTTTATATCTGAGCAAAGACAACCAGCTGCGAAGAGAATACTAGATGATATGCATTATGCGATTAGTTCGTATATTAGAGGACAAATTATTGTTAGTTTATTTATCGGTATTATGCTATTCATTGGTTATCTAATAATCGGCATTAAATACGCTGTATTACTTGCTATTTTGGCGATGATTGTAAACATTGTTCCGTATGTAGGGCCAATTATCGCTATAACGCCAGCGTTAATTATCGCTTTTATTGACTCGCCAGCAATGATTTTAAAAGTAATTATTGTCATGATGGTTGTACAATTAGCAGAGGGGAAATTTATTTCACCACAAGTAATGGGCAAAAAGTTAGACATTCATCCAATTACTATCATTTTTATTATTTTAACGGCCGGAAATTTATTTGGAATTATGGGGATTATTTTAGCAATTCCAGGATATGCGATATTAAAAGTGTTAGTTACGCATAGTTATAGATTTGTTAAGTTGAATACGTGAAAAAAGAGCTAAAACAGATAAAACTGTTTTAGCTCTTTTTCATTAACAATTGATTTACGTATTGGCGTGCCCATTGATCAGCTTCTAATATAGCATCGAGTGAAGGATCTTTTACGTTATGATGAGCTTCAATTGTATTGTAAATTGTTTTTTCGATATCGAAAAATGCAATTTCATTTTTAAGAAATAGTGCATTTGCAATTTCGTTCGCTGCATTTAATACGGCTGGAGTTGTACCACCAATTTTTCCACATTCAAATGCATATTGTAGACAGGGGAACTTCTCTAAATTTGGTTTTTCAAAATGCAAACTACCAATTTCTAATAAATTTAATTTTTCATAGGATGAAGGTAGTCGAGTAGGGTAGTGAAACGCATATTGAATCGGCATTCTCATATCAGGAGCACCGAGCTGTGCCATGACTGATCCATCAATAAATTCCACTAAAGAGTGAATGATACTTTCTTTATGAATCATAACATCAATTTTTTCATAAGGAATATCGAATAGCCACTTAGCTTCCATCACTTCAAACCCTTTATTCATTAACGTGGCAGAATCTATCGTTAGTTTTGCGCCCATTAACCAGTTTGGGTGTTTTAAAGCATCCTTGGCTTGTAATGTTTTCATTTCTTCACGTGTTTTATCACGAAAAGCGCCGCCAGAAGCTGTAACAATTAATTTTTCGATTTCCTTATTATTTTCCCCATTTAAACATTGGAAAATAGCTGAATGTTCACTATCAACTGGAATTAGGCGGCATCCGTTTTGTTTCGCTAGTTCGGTGACGATATGCCCAGCCGCAACTAAAGTTTCTTTGTTAGCGATAGCGATATCTTTCTTCGCCTTTAGTGCTTCAATTGTTGGGAGTAAACCTGAAACACCGACAACTGAACTTAATACAAGATTTGTATCAGGATAGGTAGATACTTCAATTAAACCATCAGTTCCATATGTAATTTTTGTATTTGTTGAAATACGAGAACGTAATGTGTCCGCTAATTCTTTTGTCGCTACGCTTACAATACGAGGCTGAAAAGATTCGATTTGTTTTTCGAGAAGATCGATATTATAATTTGCGGTTAAACCGACGATTTTAAAATGTTCAGGATGAGCGGAAACGACATCTAATGCAGATGTGCCAATGGATCCTGTTGAACCTAAAATGGATATATATTTTACCATGAAAAAACCTCCAAAGTTGTTTCGAGTATTTCTGCAAACCTATATATTATTAGACAATTAAGGTAGAAATTCCTGCTATATAAAACAGAAAATTAGGGTTTAATTGGAAAGGGAATGTGATAAACTGTAAAAAATAACTAAAAAGCAATGAAAGAGAAGAGTACATATTCGAAACTTTTCAGAGAGCTGATGTGTGGTGGAAATCAGTAAGGGATGAATATGGAATGGGCTCTGGAGCTTCTCACTGAAATGAGTAGGTAAAGACGGTTACTTCACGTTATCGAAGTATGAAGTGAGCTAATGATAGCTAATTAAGGTGGTACCGCGGGAGTCTCTCGTCCTTTTTATAGGATGAGGGGTTCTTTTTATTTTTATGTTGAGGAAGGAGGAGTTAGTGTCAGTGAAAAAATAATGTTAACAGGAATTAAGCCGACAGGTTATCCGCATTTAGGAAATTATATTGGTGCAATTAAACCAGCATTACAAATGTCAAAAAATAATGAAGGAAAAGCATTATATTTTATAGCTGACTATCATGCGTTAAATGCTGTGCATGATCCGAGTCAGTTTAGTAGTTATACGAAAGAGGTAGCAGCTACTTGGTTATCACTTGGACTTGGTGAAGAAGTTATTTTTTACAGACAAACAGAAGTGCCGGAGATTTTAGAATTAGCTTGGATATTAGCTTGCCTAACTCCGAAAGGTCTTATGAATCGTGCTCATGCGTATAAAGCGAAGGTGGAGCAAAATAAAGAAGCGGGTTTAGAGGTAGATGCGGGAGTGAATTTGGGGTTATATACGTACCCGATTTTAATGGCAGCTGACATATTACTATTTCAAGCTACTCATGTACCAGTTGGAAAAGACCAAATTCAGCATATTGAAATTGCGCGTGATATTGCGACGTATTTTAATCATACATTTGGCATGACATTTACGCTTCCGGAGTATGTCATACAAGAAGAGGGTGCCATTTTACCTGGCCTTGATGGAAGAAAGATGAGTAAAAGTTACGGAAATGTAATCCCATTATTTGCAGAACAAGAAAAACTACGAAAATTAATTTTTAAAATCAAAACAGATTCTTCACTTCCGAATGAAACGAAAGAGCTAGAAACGTTATTTACAATTTATAAAGAATTTGCGACAGAAGATGAAATTCAGTCGATGCATGAAAAGTATGAGATCGGCATTGGATGGGGCGATGTGAAAAAAGAATTATTCCGTGTTGTTGACCGTGAATTAGCAGGTCCTCGGGAAAAATACGAAATGTATATGAATGAGCCGCATTTATTATATGAAGCGTTAGAGAGAGGTGCTGAGAGGGCACGAGCTATCGCGAAGGTGAATTTAGCGGAAATTAAAAAACGAATTGGATTTGAGAGGGAACGTTAAGCGTTCCCTTGTTTTTGCTGGTAATCTGTAATAATCCTATCAATAACAGGAGGGAGATTACTAGGTAATTCATCAAGTGAAAAGAAGCGCAGTTCTTTCGATTCCGTTTGATCGCATACAAGCTCACCGTGGAATTCTCGGCAAATATAAACAGCGAGTACACCGTGTACTTGATCGCCGTTTGGATAGATTTGAAAGAAATCAGGTCCTGAGTATGTACGGAATAGTTCTGGATTTTTAATGATAAGTCCGGTTTCTTCATATACTTCTCGATTTAAAGCGTCTTCTAACGTTTCGTTATATTCTAAGGCGCCACCAATAATACCCCAGCGGTTAAAATCTGTACGGAGCTGCAGTAATATTTCATTTTTCTCATTTAATATAATGGCGTGTGATCCGATTAAAATGAGTGGATGATTTCCTACTAGATTTCTCATGTCTTCAATATAGCCCATAATTCTTCTCCTTATATTTAATAATAATTAGGCAGTTCTTTTAACATTTTTTCTGTTTTACGTGCTGTAAATGCTAAGTTATGATCATCTTTTGTTCTAAAAAATAATGTGCGTAAAAAGATTTTAATGTTTGCGCATAAAATACAATACTCATTAAGGGAAAGGCGTTTTCTAATTTGAGGAAGCCTTTTTATTTTTTTATAAATAATTGAAATTAACTCATCTTGCGGGAAGTCATGATATAGCATAGATAGTAACGGTGTAACAATTCGTTCATCTTCATTATTATGAAAAAGATCCGATGGGATGAAAATTTTATTTAATAAACAATGAATTAATTCCTCGTACCATTCAAAGGTCGTATAGGAATTGTGAACAATTTCAGAAAAGGCATCAGATACGTGGGCAAGACAATGAGCCCATCCTTTATTTTCAATATAGCCTCGAAAATCCATTTCTAAGTTTGTGTATGTAATGAGTTTGTTTTTTATTTCTTCGATATCCTCCTCTGTAAAAAAGTAGTGCGAGTTAGCGAATTGGAGTATTAATGCAAGTAACGAAACAGTATAAGAACGTGTGAAAACCCCATCTGTAAGTGGGGAGTGAATGTCACAATATAAATACTCATCACTTAAACAAGTTTGTAGAAGTAATTTCAGTTGATCGTCCATAAGGAATTCATGATGAATGAAATGTGCAAAACATTTATATATAAGTTGGTAACGAACGTAACTATCAGTTGTTCCGATATATTGAAGCATATTGAGCGTTAACTCATTAATATCTATATGTTGCAGTTGCGTATAGTCATTTTGTTGTATAAGCTCTAACTGTTGTTGCAGCGCTGTAATATCCAATGGAGAACCTCCTCCGCACTTTAAAGATGCGATGTTTTCTAGTATTCTATATATTCAAGGACAATCCTGCTCATGCAAGGAGAACAAGTAGAAATTCGAGTATGACATAGATGAGGGAAGTATATGATGACTATAGAACAGTTAGAAAAACATTTTAAAATAAGAAGAAATGCTTCTTCTATCATGATAAAAGAAAATAATGCAGAGGTTTTTACAGAAGAGCAATTAGAAGAGATAATGCAATATTGCGTTGCTGAAGCTGAAAAAGATGGAATAGAAGAATTGCAATTTGAGATTTCTTCAAAAAGCCCAAACTATGATGTGTATAAGAAATGTTTCGAAACGTATTCATTTGAATATATTACTGAAAATATGATTGTATTTAAGGATATATATGAAGTAGAAGATATAGAAAGTGAAATTGATTTTAAGCTTATTGAAGAGATAGGCGAAGCCGCTTTTTATTCACTGTGGAATGAAGTGACGGGAGAACAAATCGATTATGATCAATTTGTAAATACGATGCTACAAGAAATAGGTGGGCAATGGAAAGAACATTGTTTAACAGCAAGTATCGATGAAGAGCCAATAGGAATTGTAATCCCGCATATTGAAAGAGGTACGTTAGAAGAAGGAAAACTTATGTATTTCGCAGTCGCTCCAAATATGCGAAATAAAGGGTATGAAGCCGCATTCTTTACAGGGGCAATGTTTGTCTTGAAAGAAATAGGTGCATCTTATTATATTGGCGAGACAAATGTACAAAACGAGTGGATGAAGGATGTCTTTGAAAAGAACGGATGTCAGTTGCTGAGTTGTACTGAGCGATATGTGAGGAAGTTTTAGGAGGATGAATGGTGTATACTCTCGAACTCGTATAGCGGGAGGGGACTATATATGTTAAAGCAATCCATGCATTCATTCGTTTTACTGTATCCACATGTATTGTTAGAGAATTGGAAAGTTGAAAAGGTTTCAGAACGTTATGAAGGTGAAAAGTGGGAAACTTTTTGGTTTCAGGTTGTTACTCCAACTGGAATGTTTCGTGTAAAAGAGTTTTTTCTAGATATAATGGAGCCGGTATTTCCAGATAGTTGTATTTCTCAAGCAAAAGGAGCTTGTTTTCAATATAAAGGGCTTGTGTATTGGAAAGGTGTAAATTATAAGGCAAAAGAAAGTTACGTTACATCTAAATGGAAAACACAAATTGAAATTTCTATTGATCGTGGATATGTAAACCAAGATGAAATGGAAAGATTTCTATTTGGGTTACAACCTGTAAATATGGAGTTGGCGAAAACGATATTACATACACCATTTCATTTATTAAGCTTTCAAGCGAAGAGAGGTGAAATGGGTGAGATAGGAAGATGCCGTGAGTGGAATGCTCCCGAAGACGTATCCTATGTTAAATTATCAATTCATGGAAAGTTAAGTTGGAAACTTGAATCAGTTGGTTGCGGAAATGATGAAATACAGTATGTATACTGGGATGAAGATAGTAAACTATATGCACTTTGGGTTTGTCGGCATAAAAACAAAGTGTACTATCCTGTTTCTTCTTGGACAATGAATTATGGCCCAAAACAAATTATAAATGGATTAGAGTTTTATTCGCACCCTGATCGCGGGACAGTTGTATATGAAGATTTAGGTGATGAACAAATCGCATACGTATTTCGAGGGAATCCGTGTACAAATTTTGAACAAGTAAAAGAACTTTTTGCCTATTTGTAAGATAAAAAGAAAAATGAGAACGACAAAATGGATATTTCTATAATACAATAAAGAAAGATTCGATTATATAAGAAAGCGTTGGTGAAAGAATGGAGCAGCAAAGAAATTGGTTACAAGCGACTGTAGAAAGAAATGAAGATAATACGTTATATATAAAGTGGGAAAATAATATAGAAGAAGTTCGTATTTACTGGAGTACTTCACCAGATCATATTGAAGAAAATGGAGAATTACTTGCAACAGTAAATGGAGAATCATCATGTACAATTGAAAACCCTAGTGAAAATGAGCGTCCATATTTTAGACTAGTAGGAAGTAATGGACAAGCAGTGACAGTAGCTGAGCGTAGATTGCCATTACAAGGCGCGTTTAACTTCCGTGATATGGGAGGATATGAAACGACTGAAGGCCGTAAAGTAAAATGGGGCAAGCTGTACCGTTCTGAGGAATTAGCAGGACTAACAGAGTGGGATATCGACTATTTACAAAAGTCTGGCTTAAAGCTAATTTGTGACTACCGTACAGACTTTGAAGTGAAGCATAAGCCGAATCCAGAGATTACAGGTGCTCGTCAAGTGTGTTTACCAGTTATGCAAGATTTAGCGAAAGACTTAAACATAAATGAATTTTTCCAAGTTGGTGACCTTTCTATGTTAGGGAAGCCAGGTGAGTATCTTGTGAAAATGAATCAAGATTTCGTAAGTGGTAATGAAGCATTCGTGAGTTTCTTAAACTTAGCGCAAAATCCAGAAAACTTACCATTAGTAAACCACTGTACAGCTGGAAAAGACCGTACAGGATTTGGCTCAGCATTATTATTACTTTTACTAGGTGTACCGGAAAAAACAGTAATGGAAGACTACTTACTAAGTAACGGTTTCCGTGAAAAGTTAAATGAAAAAATGATGGCGTTTTTAGGTGCGAAATTACAAAACGACGAAAGTAGAGCAATATTAGGTGCGATGTTTGAAGCTCGTGCTGAATATTTACAAGCTGCGATTGATGAAGTTAAAAAGCAATACGGATCAGTGGAAGCATACGCTGAAAAAGCTCTTGGCTTTACGAAAGAATCGCTAGAAGAAATGAAAGTGTTATTGCTAGAAGATAAAGTGAAACTTTAATCAGTGGGGGGGTTCATCCCCACTGATTATTAGCCTTCACCAATCAGGCGTTAATGCGGGATAAATAATGAGGAGGGAGGCTAATTGGATTAGCCTCCTTTTATTATTGTTGCTATAATTTTGTTTATGAGGATTGTTGTACACTGGGGAGAAAATGGATGAAAAGAACTTAAGAATCGGGGGATAAAATGATTCATACACGTGTAAAAGCAGAGGAGTTAAGAGGAAAGTTAGCAACAATACTAAGTCAAGATTATAAGGAACTAGCTGTTCAGGATTTAAAGGTGATTGGAACGGGAGTGCAAAATATTGTTTTTTGCGGAGATTCAGAAAAGGGACCTTTAGCATTTCGAGTGCCGTGGGAAAGAGAAGTAGAAAATATAAATGAAGATTTATTTAATAGTCGGATTTCATTGCAAAAGGAAACAGAGCTTTCTAAGTTTTGTTATTCAAAAGGTATTCCAGTGCCAAAGATACATGGATTGCATCTTTCTGCCGAACTTGATTTTTTAATATCGGATTATGTATCTACTGATCATATGCCAATTTCTGCATGTAAAATAGGGAAGTTAGTTAGTGAGCTTCATAGTATACCAATCGATGGTTTACAATATGAGCAGAACATTAGAGAGCCTATTAGTAAGTATATAGCGGAACGCATTGTGAAACGGATAGAAGGTTTTAATACAATTACGAACTGTGGAATTAAACTTCCAGAGACAAAAACAATTGAACATATTCTTAGTACAGCTGATCATATAAAGAGTTTATTGCATATGGACATTCGACCAGCCAATTTAATTGGATATAACGGAGAAATTAAAGCGATAGTGGATTGGGATAACGCTCTAATTGGTCATCCATTATTGGAGCTTATGAGAATAGCTGAAACGAATGAGGTGAATTGGGACGAATTTGAAGAGGGATATAAGAATGATAGTATCTTTAACGCTCCCCCGCATATTGTTAGTTTATTTTATAGGTTAGATACAGCAGTCATGCTTGCAAACTTATTTATAGCACATTTGAAAATAGAAGATAAAGGTGTATTCTATAAAGAGCGAGTCAAAGCGCTTTATAATGAAATATATAAAAGCTTATAATTAAGCTATAAGAAGTGTTTAATATAGGAATTGAGGCGAACATCATGAAATACAAAGTAATACTATTCGACGTAGACGATACATTATTAGATTTCCCTGAAACAGAAAGAAACGCATTACATAACGTGTTTGTACAATTTGGCATGCCTACAGGGTATAATGATTATCTTGCAAGTTATAAAGAGATTAGTAATGGATTATGGAGAGATTTAGAGAATAAAATGATTACGCTAAGTGAATTAGCGGTAGATCGATTTAGACAATTATTTGCTCTTCATAATATAGAAGTAGACGCGCAGCATTTTAGTGACGTATACCTTGAAAGCTTAGGAAAAGAAGTACATCTTATAGATGGTGCAGTGCAATTATGTGAGAACCTTCAAGATTGCAAGTTAGGTATCATTACGAATGGATATACAAAAGTGCAACAATCTAGAATTGGAAATTCGCCTTTATGTAACTTCTTTGATCATATTATTATTTCTGAAGAAGTCGGCCATCAAAAACCAGCGCGTGAGATTTTTGATTATGCGTTTGAAAAGCTTGGGATTACTGATAAATCAAGTGTACTAATGGTTGGAGACTCGCTAACTTCTGATATGAAAGGCGGAGAAGATTACGGTATTGATACGTGTTGGTATAATCCGAGTCTGAAAGAAAATACGGCAGGCGTTAAGCCGACCTATGAAGTGGAGAACCTGCTACAAATTTTAGAAATTGTGGAAGTGGCGGAAGAAAAGGTAGTCTCATTTTAATCTTGTTAAGATTTGTCGAATAGTTGATATATTGTAAGTTACGGTAGATGTATTTGAAAATCGTGCATATAATTTCATATACTAAGATATGAGACAAAAAAGATGGCACCAAGTCAAAATAATTTTACTGAAAGAAAACAGAAATAAAATTAGAACCATTTAAACAAGCTGGAATTGAAATTGAGGATTAATGTGGAGAAGGTTTTGGAAAACAGAAATAACACTAAATAATATATTTAGCTGTTTGTAATTGGTCATTACAAACAGCTAAAAAAAACGATTGCCTCTTAGGATCCAAGCAATCGTTTTTTTATTTTTTTGGGAGATGAAATTTGTATTTTTATACCCTATCTCCATCAAGTTTAAAAAATGTTTGTTCCCCAGTAATGAAAAAAATGAATTTAATTCTCATAAATAACTGTAAAGTGGTAAAAATTTCGTTTTGGGTGTAATTTAAAATCTCAAGTTAATGGGCATGGGGTGGAACCCTTTCCTTGTTTAGACCGGATATCCGCCTGTTGGCGGTGGCCAAGCACTAAATAATCTGCGAATCAGCACAATTTCTCCTAAATGGTAGGAGTTATGAGATGCAATATTTCGTAGAACACCGCCAGGGGTTTCATCAGGCCATTCCTCCAATGTTTTGTCCAAGTGAACAGTTTGGGCGATCGTGCATGCCTGTTCAATCCCTTGAAGAAAATACTGAATAATCTGTTGCCACTCTTCCTCACTGCCAGGGCATTCTTCTTCAGGCCAGCTCTCTTTTACATGGGCAGGCAATGCAGGTTTCTTCCCCTGAGCGGATAATAAGAGAAAATCTTGCCAATAGGTCATGTGTTTCACTAATTGATAAATAGAATAAGGCAGTTCCTCTCTGCGTTTTCCCGCAAGCGCCACGTCTATATCCGACAAAGCATTCTTGATGGGAAGATGTCCTCGTTCCCCTCTTAACGATTTTACTAATGCCTGGCTAAACGCTTTATTTGATTGCTCCATAATAACTGACTCCCATCCTGTTTTATTTTCTAATTTGCTGATTTTATGATTCCGTCTTTTTTATATGTACTAAATAAATTATAGAAGCTTTACGACTATTAAGAGAAAGTAAAATAAGGCAAGAATCACTGACTTCTTAACGTACAGGAAATCGTAGGTTTTTATTTAATTAGTACCTTAATGTACAATTGTATTAACAGATAAATCAAAGGTTCGAATGACAACATTCAGGTCTGCGTTAATATCAGCCACTTTTGATTTTAGCTTTTCCGATCCCTCCTGAATTTTATCCAATTGATTTTATTGTGAATAAACTATGAGTTGATTATAATAATTAGAGTGAACTCTAAGTCAAGAAAAAAATAATAAAAGGATAGTTATTCTATTATGAGGGAGTTCGCGAAGCAAAAATAGCGCTACTATACTAAGGTCATTCACATTTTATAATGCGATAATTAAATATTTATATATACATAGTTTCTCAGAGTGATGCGATGTCATGTATGAGCTGTGTAACAACTAGAGGTGAGTGAAGGATGTTAATGTTTTTATTTGAGTTAGACAAGGCTATCCCGCAGAAGGATGAGCCACGGTATGCCGCTTATGCAAATGGCTTTATTGAAGGGGATTTAACGATTCGCGTGAGTGACAGCGTATTTTTTCGGAAGTCATGCATGAAGGTTGCAGAGCTTGGCATTTATTTAGGACAGTGGATGGAACAAGTGCAACATGGGCAGAAAGAACAATTGAATTATGAAACGAGTGACCGTGAGGAAGTAATTCTCGGATTCGTATATGAAGAGGAAGATCAGTGGAGAGTTTTTTCCAGTTGGCAGCAATTTGAACTTCAAGAGCGTATATCAACTACAACATTAGTAGAGAGCGTCGGGCGTTATTTATATGAGCTAAATAAGGAACTGCGCGCGATAGAATATCCTGTGACGTTTGATCAGTACTTAAGAGGGGAGCGAATGATGCAGCTTTCTTATAAACGACTGTGTGATAGTAAAGCGGATACGACTTCGATAGAGGTTTACAATGGAAGCGAAGGAGTAGGCGCAGTACGGGGCTATTATAAAAATACGTTGATGAAAGTGCTAGACTTCATTCCGAAAGTCGGTAGTAATATCATTTATGAAATAAAGGATAGTAAGAACAATATTCGCGTCATTGCAAAGGATGTAAGTAGGCAGCGTCAAAGAAGGATTTTAGTAACGTACGTCGATAATAATGATGCAGAGCATGAAATAATGGTATGTGACGGAAAGTTATTGGATGCAAATTTCTTATTTACCTTTACATATAAGAGAGAAGAATATGTTGTTCACAAAAATTCACTTGGGATTGGAAAGCTATTACGAAAGGGCTATGTAATCGCAGATTGGAATATTCGTCTTGAGGAAGATATGTATTATATCGAGATGAGTGTATATGATGAGGATTATATAGAGGATCAATACTTACTGTTAGGCGTATTTCATGCGGTTTTGTATGGGTGATAAATGAAAAGTACTGGTATTCTTCATGGGAAGGATACCAGTATTTTTTTATGTGGTTCTGGAAAAAGTACAGTATTTTCGTTGCAACATACTGGTCGCTTTGATGAATGCAGTGATAAAAACCATAAAAAATAGGCGTATCAAGCAAAGTGTTGATACACCTTAAAACTACATTGTTAAACAACATGCGTCGTCTAGTATATATTTAATTACTTTAGATTCAGTATTATGTATTAAACTTGGTGCTCTTTATTAATCCTCAAAAATAAAAATCTCATCAATCGTACTATGAAGTGCCCTAGCTATATCGTGAGCAAGCTGTAAGGAAGGATTATATTTTCCTTTCTCGAGATGGCTAATTGTTTCACGGCGTACACCAACGCTTTTCGCTAAATCTTCCTGCGTCATATGTACTTTGGCACGATATTCTTTTATCTTCGTTACGAACGCCATGGTGCATCTTCCATTTCATCAACTGGTTTATCGTAAAAGAACATAGAGAAGCCGAACGTAAGAATGAGTGTGCTGAAAATAAGAGCAATATCAATCTCTTGTAGTGTAGGATTCGGAAATAACATTTCAATAAACATAATGATAGCGGTAGTTAATAACGTAACGATAAAGGCGTTGCGGCAAGATTTATTGACGATTTGTTCAAAAAGCTCATCGTGATGAACTTTTCTATACGTCGTGAAAAAGGAGAAAAAACAAAACATAGTAAACAATCCTTTTTCATAAAAAAATCCGAGAAACCCAAAGAAACCGAGAAATCCTAAATATTTTATCCAAGTCGTTTTCATGATAGATTCTCCTTTCAATGTTAGAAATAAAGTGAAACTTTAATCAGTGGGGTGTTCATCCCCCACTGATTATTAGCCTTCACCAATCGGGCGTTTACGGGCAGCAGGGCTCCCACCTAACTTCTTTGCTCCAGCCGAATTTTGAGGTGGGAGTCTTACTGCTCACAAATAGCGGGATAAATCACTATATGTTATAAATATATCACATATGGAAATTCATAGTAATAATAGTTTTACGATTTATTTCATAATAATAGTAAAAAAGGTTAAATATTCTGTAAAATAAAAAGGGAAATATCGTAAAATGGATGTAAGGAGGGGGAGGAAGAAATGTTAACTGGGATAATGATTGTTATATTACTTGTAGTTATTACTGTAATTGGAACGGTGTTAATTGGGCGAAATGGTGATGCGAATTATAGTAAAGCGACAACAGGAAATATTAAACGACTTACGATGATTTATATAATACTAGCCGTTGTTTTAATCGTTGGATTAGGAATTTATATTTATTTTAAAGGTTGAAAAAACTGAAAAATATAAAAATCTAAAAATATAAGTATGCTATAATGTTAATATAGTTAATTGGTAATTAAGGAAAGGATTGGATGTAATGATCGAAATTTTGAATGTGTCAAAAAGTTATAATGGATCTAACTATGCAGTAAAAGATTTAAGTTTATCTGTACCGAGCGGAGAAATCTTTGGGTTTTTAGGACCGAATGGTGCGGGTAAATCAACGACAATTAAGATGATTACTGGTATTCATGGGGTGGACAAAGGAACCATTACAATCAACGGTAAAGATATTATGAAAAATCCGATGGAAGCGAAGAAAACATTTGGCTATGTTCCAGATAGCCCGGATATGTTTTTACGATTAAAAGGGATTGAATATTTAAACTTTATGGCTGATATGTATGAAGTACCGAAGGAAGTAAGACAAGAACGAATAGAGTCATTAGCGAAGAAGTTTGATCTGTACAATGCTTTATCTGATCAAATTCAAAGTTATTCACACGGTATGAGACAAAAGATTGTTATTATCGGTGTGCTCGTACATGAACCAGATGTGTGGATTTTAGATGAACCGTTAACAGGTCTTGATCCGAAATCTGCCTATATTTTAAAAGAAATGATGAGAGAACATGCAGATAAAGGGAAGATTGTATTTTTCTCGACACACGTATTAGAAGTAGCTGAAAAAATATGCGACCGCGTCGCGATTATTAATAAGGGAAATCTTCAGTTTAAAGGGAATTTAAATGAAATGAGAGACCATTTTGAATCCAATGAATCACTTGAAAAAATGTTCTTGGAGATGACGGGAAATGAGTAAAATTTGGACGTTAACGAAAGTATTATTGAAATTAAATTATGCAGATTTCATAACAGATAAAAAGAAAAGATGGGCGTATTTATTTTCATTTGCAGCCATTTTATTTGTAGGTTTTTTAATATTTGGTTCGATGACCCATGGAATATATGAAGGAATGATACACCTCGGGCAGGATCCAGGAATTGTTATTGCGATGGGATTAGCAGTTGCTAGTATATGGGTATTTTTGATGAGTATTATGAACATTTTAACAGTGTTTTACTATAGTAATGATGTTGAAATGTTGCTACCGTTACCGTTAAAACCAGCGCAAATTATTTCGGCAAAGTTCTTTACAGTGTTAATTACACAATACGTAATGAGCTCGTTTATTTTATTGCCTATCTTTATTACTTACGGTTTAAAGAGTGGTGCTTTCATTACATATTACATTTATATGATTGTCATTTACTTATTCTTCCCGATCATTCCGCTAGTTTTAGCTTCGTTAATTATGACAATTATTATGAGGTATACGAATATAGCGAAAAATAAAGATCGAGGAAGTATATTTATTGGAATCGTAAGTATACTATTTATCGTCGGAATCAATGTATTTATGCAATGGAGAAATAAAAGTGCAGTATCTGGAGCTGGAGATTCGGTTGCGAATTATCTTGCAAATAATGAATCCTCACTTTTCATACAAATGACAAATTATTTTCCAACTACATATTTTGGAGCGATGGGATTAGTAGAAAATGCATCGTGGAAGGGAATATTATACGTACTAATATACATTCTTATTTCTATCGCATTTTTCGCGCTGTTTTACTACATTGCAGAGCGTACATATTTGAAAGGAGTTATTGGACTTTCAACGAGTACAGCAAAGAAAGAGGTAATTTCAGCAGAAGGTTTACAGAAATCAACGGTACAAAGTTCGCATTTAAAAGCATATGTGAAAAAAGAATTTAAAACGTTATTCCGCACGCCACAATTTTTCTTAAATTGTATTGTGCAAACTTTCGTTATGCCAATTATGCTGTTCTTTGTTTTGTTTGTACAAGATGGAAATTTGAAATGGATTACAGGGTATATTGATAATCCAGAATCAGCAGGTTTCGCAATTGGTGTTGGCCTTTGTGCATCCTTATTTTTAATGGGGAGTAACGTTATTGCAACAACGTCATTCTCACGAGATGGAAGCTCTTGGTTTGTGAATCGTTACTTACCAGTAAAGGCTTCGGATATCTTTTTTGCGAAAGCAATAACTGCTTGGTTAATTAATGTGGTCATTTTAGCAGTATTCGGTATTACGATGGCAGTTGTAGCAGGTATTTCGCCAGTCTTCATGATACTTTGGTTCTTACTAAGTGCGAACGGTTTATTGTTAATTAATTTAATAGGTACACGCTGGGATGCACAAACTGCAGATATACATTGGGATACAGAGCAGAAATTATTTAAAAGTCGATATACAACTTTGTGGAATTTTTTAGCTAATATTTTAATAGCTTTAGTTATTGTAGCAGGTGTAAGTGTATTATACTTCTTCCTTCAAGTAGGACTTTGGATTATGTTTATCGTTTTATTTGTAATGTTTACGATTGTAAATTATATCTTTATTAAAATTTTAAAATTAGGCGCTGAGCGTATATTGTCAAATATTCAATAAGAAGGTAGATGGAGGAGAAAAGGTGAGGAAAATAGCAATTGTAACAGGGGCAACTCGTCTGAATGGAATTGGTGCAGCTGTATGCAAGGTGCTTGCTCAAAAGGGGATAGACGTCTTTTTCACGTACTGGCCTCGGTATGATAAAGCGATGCCATGGGGAATGAATGATCAAGAGCCCTTTTTGTTGAAAAAGGAAATTGAAAGTTACGGCGTTCGATGTGAAATGGCAGAAATCAACTTATCGCAGTCTTATTCGCCTAATCGTGTATTGTTTATGGTATCAGAACGTTTAGGTGATCCATCTATTCTTATTAATAATGCGGCGTATTCTACTCCTACGAAAATTGAAGAGTTAGATGTAGAACAGCTAGATAAACATTATACGGTTAATGTTCGTGCTCCTATACTATTAAGTTCATTATTTATGAAACATTTTTCACTCAAAACAAGTGGTAGTATTATCAATCTTACTTCTGGGCAGTCATTAGGCCCGATGCCAGATGAACTGGCATATGTAGCGACAAAGGGAGCAATAGAAGCATTTACTAAGTCAGTTGCACCAGTAGCTATGGAGAAGGGGATTACAGTCAATGCTGTTGATCCAGGACCGACGAATACAGGATGGATTACAGAGGAATTACAGCATCATTTAGTATGGAAATTCCCGCAAGGTAGAGTTGGAGAATCGGTGGATGCGGCACGTTTAATTGCTTTTTTAGTAAGTGAAGAGGCGAAGTGGGTTACTGGGCAAGTCATTCATTCGAACGGTGGTTATTCATAAAAATGTTATGTTAACAAGTGTTGAGAAATAAAAAAATTAGTAATTATTTTGTTTTTTTTATAAATAAAATGTCAAGAAAGATAAAAAATTGATAGGAGAGTATGTTGTCATTTGTAGATTGTAAATCTTCATGTGACAACATACTCTTTTTCTTTTGCTACAGAGGAGGAAAATGTAGTAGAAAAAACTCGAATATTAAAATAAATTTATCATTTTTTGTACGTATTATTATGAAGATTACTGTCGGAAAGATGGTGATTCGTATGAAAAGGGATTTTTTAAGGGGAAATAGAATCGTAAAGAGGAGGATAAAGTGAAACTTTAATTAGTGAGGGGGTGTTTATCCCCCACTGATTATTAGCCTTCACCAATCGGGCGTTTACGGGCAGTTAATCTCGCACCTAACTTCCTTGCACTATCCGACTTCTGAGGTGGGAGTCTTACTGCCCGTTAATGCGGGATAAATTATATAAACATAGGGGGATTTATATGAAAATGAAAAAGGTCGCTATCGCATCAGTAGCAATTGGTACAATGCTTACAATGGCAGCTTGTAGTACCTCCACAGATAAAGATGCAGCAAAGAAGGATCAGGCAACTGCACAAAATGAAGAGCAATCGAAAACGACAAGTGCAGATGAAGCGTCAAAAACAACGAAAGATACTGAAAAAGACACAAATACTTCTTCGAATGAAAAAACAGATAAGGATGCAAAAAATACAAAGGAATCAACAGGAACAGAAAGTAACGGCAAAACAACTAAAGAAAAAGAAACGACAGGAAAAACGAATGATCAAACTACTAGCGGGAAAACAACAGATCAATCAACTAGCGAAAAAACGACAGACCAAACGACAAGTGGAAAGACAACGAAAGATCCGAAGAAAAGCGTAGCTGTGAAAACAAATGTAAAAGAAGTAGTTACATTAATTGAAAGCTTAGACAAGCAATTAGCTGCAAATCCTAAATTAGAAACAGTTAATAAACTTGGAAAACAAATTAATGAGAAGTGGGATGTCATTGAAAAAGAATTAGAAGCATCACATCCGACTGAATATAAAACAATTGGCCAAAGTATGTATCCGTTAATTGTAGGAGCGGAGAAAGAAAAGATAGATGTTAATAAGATGAAGTCATTAACGACGAAAACGAAAAAGGATTTAAATCAATTATTGACGAAGCTTTCATAGTTTCAAAAGCCTACTCGTGTGAGTAGGCCTTTTTAGTTTGTTGAGGTAGTATGTGAGGCTAAAGTTGTTTCAAAACAAATTAAACATGATGAAACGGTGAATGAAGATGGAAGGCAAAAATTAAATAGCGCCATTTCAAAGTTAGAGGTACTGATAAAAAACGCTATAAAATAGTTATTTAATTAAAAAGTAGTTAGCTGTTGCTAACTGCTTTGCTCCCTGAAGAGTCCTCGTTATGTAATTTAGATGAAGATATTAGCTATTAAAAATATAGCTCCTATCAAAATTAGAGATTCAAATAAAATCAAAAATTGGTTTTTCTTTGGCTTTTGAAATTCCTTTATTAAGTCAAATACTGCACTTATACCGAAAACAATATATAGACAGATTATTATGGTTTCTAACATTTTAAACACTCCTAATATATAGATATTTTAATCATACACCAAAAATAAAATTTATGTAAGATTTTAACAAAAACCTTATTTGAGGGTCATTTAAAAGGGATTAGGGATATAAAAAGGCTGTAGAGGATAAGCCAACTACAGCCTGAATATGAAAAATTTCATAAATTATCCACTTTAATTCAATATTCATAGTATGAAACATGAAGACAAAAATATATGCAGAGGTGAGGTGAATAAAGAATGTTTTTCAATTATTTTTACAATGAAACGCAAATGCGCCCTTTAGGAGGGCAGGGTCCTGCGCAAAGTACTATTCAAGCTGTTCATCATGCTATACAAGCACAGCAACAAGCATTACAAGCGCAACAAATGCAACAAATGCAACAAATGCAACAAATGCAACATAGTTATTATCCATCACAATCGTTTTATTCATTACATTCGTATTATCCATCACAATCGTATTACATGATGTAGATTGCACAGGATGGAATGTCTTTTTGATCGTTACCGTATGAAACTGTATATGTTTTATAGCGAACAATGACAAAACAGAAATAGTTCTTTGATGGGGAACAAAAACCTTTTTAACTTGATGGAGATAGGCTACAAAGACACAAATTTCATACCTAAATAACTCAAAAAAAGATTGCCTGTATCCTAAGAGGCAATCTTTTTTGAGTTGTTTGTAATGGCTAATTACAGGTTTTAAATACTATTTAGTGTTATTTCTACTTTCCAAAACCTGCTCCATATTATTGGTCGCCCATTCCATCATTAAAAGGATAATTGGACGTAGTGACTCACCGAGTTCGGTTAGCGAATATTCTACTTTAGGAGGCACTTCACGATATACCTCCCGATGTACGATGCCATCTGCTTCAAGTTCTCTAAGTTGAAGTGTTAACATTCTCTGGGTGATATTAGGTTTCAACCTTTTTAATTCATTAAATCGTTTTTTACCATCTAACAAATGATAAAGAATAACCCCTTTCCATTTCCCACCAATAACCTCGACGATAGCTTCTACGGGACAAGAATATTTATTTAAAAATGGATAATTTATATCATCTTCTTTTGAACTAATCATAAAAAGACTCTCCCTTAACAATAGTATCTTTTTTGATACTATAGCACATAAATGTGCGTACTTGTAACGTTGATACTTAAAAAATATAATTTAGTTGAGTAATAAATTAATGAAAAGAGGATTTTTTATGACTAACACAAAACAAAAAATTATAGAAGCTTTTAACTTTAGACATGCATGTAAAGAATTTGATCCTATGAAGAAAATTTCAGAAGATGATTTTAAATTTATTTTAGAAACAGGAAGATTATCTCCTTCTTCTTTTGGATATGAGCCTTGGAAATTTATTGTGGTACAAAATAAAGAATTAAGAGAAAAACTATTACCATATTCATGGGGAGCAGGTGGGCAACTTTCAACAGCAAGTCATTTTGTCATTGTTCTTTCAAGAAACATCAAAGATATGCACTATGATGCAGAGTATATTCAGCACATGATGAAAGATATTATTGGATTGCCTGAAGAAGCCCAACAAATGAGATATGAATTCTTCAAAAAATTCCAAGAATCGGATTTTAAATTGTTAGACTCCGAACGTGCTGTATTTGATTGGTCATCAAAGCAATCTTATATTGCTTTAGCTAATATGATGACTAGTGCAGCTCAAATCGGTATTGATTCTTGTCCAATGGAAGGATTCGATAAAGAAAAAGTAGATTCTTTACTTCGTCAAGAAGGAATTTTAAAAGATGATAATCTTGAGGTGTCAGTTATGGTTGCATTCGGATACCGTAAAGGAGAACCAAAATTTAATAAAACAAGACAAACTATGGATACTATTGTTGAATGGATTTAATAAGATAAATTTGTATCCATATAACGAAAAAAACGCTACCCTTTCTATAGAAAGGATAGCGTTTTTTTATGTCTGTTTTTAAATTTAGCGAGAATGCTTTGTGAATAGTTGAATTGCTTTTTCAGGGACATAGAATTTCCCGTTGCTTTCTACAACGATGCCTCCTAATTCATAATCTTTCCCACCAATATAGATAATGTTTTTATTAACAAACAATTTGGCCGCCGTATTATTGCGTTTTACTACAAGCACCGGGTTTCGTACATCTTTTTTGTCAATCGTTACAGTTGCACCAATTTGTTTAAAGGATGTTTCAGCATCTAAGAATAATTTCTTAGATAATTCTCCTAATTGAAAGCCCATTGCTTTGGCCATTATTTTCGCAACGTCTGTATTTTGGACTAAACCGTATGGCTTTTGAGGACCGTAAGAGTATAAGAATACATCTTCACCCGTATGACCACCAGTTGTAAAACCGATGTTCGCACGGTTGGCCAATAATTTAGTAAGGATTGGACCTACATCAGCTTTCTTATGTGCAGCGTTTAACTTTTCTCTTTCATCCTCAGTTAGGTCGTCTAAACCGTAAAGAGCAGCGACCTCTTTTATATTAGATAAATCATCTTTTAGTTTATTTGTAGCACCCTCAAGTGTCATTTTCGCCTTTTTCAGTGGAGCAATGTAAGCTGATACTGGTGTGGTATCATATCCTTTTGTAGTATTGCTGTTGCCAATGGAAATACCGCTATTACCATGATCCGCTAAAGCAATGACCATAGTGTCACCGTCTTTTTTCGCAAATTCTAATGCTTCTGTAACCGCATCATCAAACGCCAATATATCGCTAATCATCCCGATTGGGTCATTTGCATGTGCTGCCCAATCTGCCTTACTGCCTTCTACGAATAAGAAGAAACCATCTTTATCTTTTGATAATGTTTGAATGGCTTTTCTCGTCATCTGGGAAAGAGTTGGCTGATTAGGATTGGTTATTCTACGATCCATATCGAACGCAAGGGCAGTATTAGAGAAAGCACCCCAGATTTTATTTGATTTGGAGTTTAATAACGTATCTTTTGTTTCGACAAAGTCGTAGCCTTTGTCTTGAATCACTTTTACTAAATCTTCGTTGTCTTTACGAATTCCGTTGCTTGTCGTAGGCTGAAGTGCCGCCTTGCCACCACCTAATACAACTTCTATATTTTGATAAACTTGCTGTTCACCAAGCACTTCAAAATTCTTGCGGTTAGCATGGTGGGCAGAGAAACTAGCCGGAGTAGCATGTTGAATTTCTGATGTAGCAATGATTCCTGTCGCGCGGCCGGAACGTTTAGCGCCTTCTAAGACGTTGGCAACTGGACGAAACTTGCATTCTTCTTTAATGGGTTCTAAGCCAGGTGAGTTCACAACAGAAGGTAATACGCCCACGTAGCCTGAATTTGATTTATTTCCTGTCGCTAAAGCTGTGGCTGCTGGTGCAGAGTCCGTAATAGCTGATTCTGCCGAATACGTACGAACACCTCCGGATACAATTTGATCTAGTGCAAGAGGTGAACCTTTGTACCACCGAGCTAATGTTGTAGCGGAAGAACTTGTCCCATCTATAACCATGAAAATTACATTTTTAGGTTGCTTTCCTGCTTTTTTTACCTCAGCTTTTACCTCGTTATCGTTCATTATGCTTCCTGTTGCTAATGTAAATAGTGCTACCGTTCCCGCTAATGTTAGTCCCATTATTTTTTTTCGAAGAGTAGTCATTGTGGTTCCTCCATAGGTCGTTTTCGATATCCAAATCTAACGTTCGTATGTAAACAAGATTTATTATTAGTAGTACCCTATTGCAACGAAACTAACAATAACTATGGAGTCAAAAAGTTAAATTTAAGCTACTTACTCAGCAATCGCTTCTCCTCATATAAAACCTCTGTGCACCCTTAGTTGTACGGTCTTTCTTATAAAAAGAATCTTCTTTTTATTTTAGGGGAAACATTTAAAAAAGGATGGTGGGAACATGACAATTGATCGAGTTTGTACAATTGGGCCAGCGAGTAATAATGAAGAAACATTAGCGCAGTTAATAAACAATGGTATGAAAATTGTTCGGTTGAATTTATCACATGGAACGCATGAAAGTCATAAAGACATCATTCGTTTAGTGAAATCGTTAGACGATTCTATTAAAATTCTAGGGGATGTACAAGGTCCTAAAATAAGATTGGGTGAAATGAAAGAGGAACAAATTACACTTGAAGCAGGGGAGTTATTTATTTTACATACCCATCCAGTTGAAGGGAATAAAGAAGAAGCAAGTGTTGATTATGTGGGGATTGCGAATGACGTGAAAGTTGGAAGTAGAATTCTTATTAATGATGGAGAAGTTGAGTTAATCGTTGAAAAGGTAAGTACGGAAAAAATAGAAACGAGAATAAAAACCGGTGGAAATATTGCCTCTCATAAAGGGGTAAACTTACCAGGTGCAATTGTTAGTTTACCAGCTATTACGGAGAAAGATAAAAAAGATATTCAATTTCTTTTAGAAGAGGAAGTTGATTTTATTGCGTGTTCTTTCGTTCGAAAACCTAGTCATATAAAGGAAATACGAAGTTTTATACATGAACATAAAGAAACTTCCCCAAATTTAATTGCAAAAATAGAAACGATGGAAGCAATCGAGAATTTTCAAGACATATGCAAAGAAGCGGATGGCATTATGATCGCAAGGGGAGATTTAGGTGTGGAATTGCCGTATCAATTTATTCCACTGTTACAAAAAATGATGATTCGTGAGTGCAATCGAACGAATACATATGTCATTACAGCGACACAAATGCTTCAATCTATGGTAGATCATTCTATTCCTACAAGAGCTGAGGTGACAGATGTATTTCAAGCTGTATTGGACGGGACGAATGCTGTTATGCTTTCTGCTGAAAGTGCGTCAGGGGAGCATCCAATCGAAAGTGTGAAAACGTTACGTCTCGTTTCGGAATTCGCTGAGCATGTGAAAAAAGATGGGCCTTTTGCGATGAAAGATGTACTGGAATTGCTGCATAAGTCTCTTTAGTTTATATAGAAGGATTTATCTCTCATCCTAAAAACGTACGGAAAGGAATCAGGATAGGAGGTGCTATTTTAGTATTTACTTACAGATTGAAAGGGGGCATTTCAGCTGCCTATATGAAAGAATCATTATGGGACATGGAGGTCTTTCGGAAATCTAAAGAAGAATTTTAAATTAATTAATCCAATTATCTCATTTAAAATATGTTCATTCCTATTCATAAATGATATCCTTATAGTTGAATACTTTTGCTGAATCAGCAAGAATTTGTTGTTCTTTCTGTATGAATTCAACTTTTTTATGGAAAGATATGTTAGTAAGTGTGCAATTTGAACGTTTTATTTTTTAGAGTATGATAGGAGGAGAATGAATATGGAAGCAATTGAAGTAGGCGAAATTTTTAGTCTTACCGATGAGAATAATGAAGAACAGGAAGTTGAAGTGCTTGGAGCGATGGATGTCGAAGGTGCAGAATACATTGCGGTTGCCTTTGTAGAAGACATTCAAACAGAAACTGAGGAAGACATTGATATCTTCTTTTTAAAAATAGAAGAAGATAATGAATTCTCATACATAGAGAATGACGAGGAATTTGAAAAAGTATCTGCGGCGTTCGAGAAGATTATGGACGAGCAAGAACAAGAATAATAATAAAAAGAGTTAGACAAAAAGAGGGAGATGCATATTTGCCCTCTTTTTTTTATATGGTTGAAAAATATTTCTCTAATTTCTGTTTTAATCATAAAATTCTTTTGTGTTCACGGAAGCCGCATCTAATAGAAGGAAAATCGACGCTATAATATGTATAGCGATTTGTATATAGGGAAAGAAAGCAACTAGAATAGTGAGGATTCCTATATAATTAGCATAGGTTTTCATGCCTTCCTTTTTAGCTAATAAAATTGTAATGATATGTAAAGTAATTACTATAAGTAGTGGTATCCCGTATAAGTCAACTAGTCCTTGAAATAAATAACAAGGAATTAATAAAAGGTGGGAGATACCTGTAGTCCACTTCAATACTTTTACGACTGCCCTCAAAGTTAATTCCTCCTAAATAATATGTACGTATGAATATGTTACCAAATATAGTGGTGAATGGATATGTTTTTGTGATTCCTACTTATAGAATCTTATAATAATATTATGTAAACTGAATAGTTCTTTATTTGTGCACTAGAAAAACCACCCAAATGAGGGTGGCGCTTATTATATATAGTTATTAAATGTGTTATTTTCCAAGGAAGAGAGGGGAATCTTCACTTCAGTACCTTCCTTCATATTACGCAATACAACTGTTTCTGTAGATAGTTCCTCTTCACCAATTATTAGCACATACGGGATATTTTCTTTATTTGCATAATTAAGGGCACGTTTCAATTTACGTCCGGCTAGTTCAAGTTCGACTTTTAAGGAAGTAGTAGAACGCAATTGCTGGGCGATTTGTAAACATTGTAATTCTGTCCCGAGTGGAATGATAAAAAGATCTGCTGTAGATGATGTTGTTGCTTTCTGTGATAGAGCTGTATAAATGACATCTAATCCGAATGAAATACCGACTGTTGGATAGTTCATATTATCACCACGGAATGCTCCGATAATATTATCGTATCGACCACCGCTACCGATGCTAGATGTAATCGTGCCATCTTTTAGAAAGATTTCATACACAGTGCCTGTATACATTGTGAGTCCTCTTGCTAAAAACGGATTGAATATCGTATTTTCATTTATTCTGAGAGCGAGTAAGTATTGCTGTAGTTGTTGTAGTTCTTCTACTCCATCGGCGACAAGTGTATTATTGAAAGTGTCTTTAAAGTCGGCTATAGGGAGCTTTAGGCAAGATAAAACAGTATTACATATTGTATCGGCCATTTCTACAGTAATCCCGCGCTCCAATACATCTTTTCGTACGCCATCAATCCCAATCTTTTCGATTTTATCTAATGATAAAATTACGTCACTCGTTAGTTCAGTAGGGATGTTAATAGACTGGAGAATACCGTTTAACAATTTTCGGTTATTATATTGGATCGTTACTTCTAAGTTTAACGTTCGGAACAGCTCAAACGCCATGCTCATGAGTTCAGCTTCCGCCATGACTGATTCTACACCCACTATATCAACGTCACATTGAATGAACTCACGGAATCTTCCTTGTTTAATTGGCCCATCTCGAAATACTTTCCCAATTTCATAGCGTTTAAAGGGTAGGCGGATGTTCGGATTCATCGCCACGACTTTTGCGAATGGAATTGTTAAATCGTAACGTAAGGCACGATCGCGTTTTCCTTGATCCTTAAGTGTATATATTTCTTTTAAAATTTCATCACCACCACCGTACTTGTAAGACATAAGCTCATACATATTTAACGTTGGTGTCTCTAACGGTTTACAGCCATAACGTTCAAACGTATCTTCACAAGCTCTTTTAATTTTATTTCGTAGTACTTGTTCCTCTGGTAAATAGTCCTTTGTCCCTTTTACATTTTTCATTTCCACTATAATCACTCCTCTTTTAAATTAAAAAAAGCTATGCGGGTATAAAAATACCCACATAGCTTTATGAACGCTTCGTGGGTCAACAGGAATAGCCCTGTACCCACGAAGAAAAATTTTTCTTCGGATACACGGCGTTACGTATGATGATGAAGTTGGAAAGAAGTATTAAAAGTTCGCATTACAAATCTCTCCTTAACATAAGTTTTTCCAAATTATATCAGATGAATTTGGAAATATCAATATTTTCAGTTTTGAAGAATACGTGAAGTTATGTAGGAGAAATTGAAAAGAGTGTATAATAAAAGAAAACTTAATAATATGAAATAACTTTTTAAGGAGAACACTATGAAAAAAGATAAAACAAATGCGATGCGAATATTAGATAAAGAAAAAATTGAATATTCGATGATGTCATATGATCCGGACGATGGGAAAATTGATGGCGTATCAGTTGCTGGGAAAATTGGTAGAGAAGTGAGAGAAGTATATAAAACACTTGTCGCTCAAGGGAATAGTAAGGATTATCATGTGTTCATTATCCCAGTAGATGAGGAACTAAATTTAAAAGCAGCCGCAAAGGCGGTCGGTGAAAAGAAGATAGAAATGATTCCTGTTAAAGATATTACGAAAGTTTCAGGGTATATTCGCGGCGGTTGTTCACCAGTAGGAATGAAGAAGTTATTTTCTACATGTATTGATGCGAGTGCTCAATCGCTTGAAACGATCATTGTAAGCGGCGGGAAAATTGGCGTGCAAATTGAGCTAAAAGTTGATGACTTGGCGAAAGTGACGAGAGCGCAGTTTGGTGAAATAACGAAATAAGTATACATAGGAAAAGAAGTTCTAATTTTATTAAATTTAGATAAAGATTTATAGGATAATTAGTCGATTATGAGGGCGGATTATCCTTTTTTATTTACATAATGAATGAAACGAAAAGAGATTGAATTTTCAGTTTAATCAGTATAATATGGATGTGTAATTATAATCATTTGTTTGGCTTTAGGAGGAGTACAATGCCTCGTTGCAAGGACTTTAAATAAACAAGCAGAGTTACTCTTAAAGATAGACAAAGGACGGGAGAGTGTTTTAATGAGGGTTTAAGAAATACCCATAAGAAAGCACATATTGGGGGATGCCAGTATTTTGGAAAAACCCCCACGCTAAGAACATGCAAGATTTTATAAAGTTTTTTGGCTAATCTAGTAACAAACAAGAGCCCTAAAACCATGCCAGGATAGGAATGTATAAAAAAATGTATAGATTCATAGAACTAAAAAAGAAGGTTCCCTTGTGAGAGCAGGGTTCTCCTTTTTCCTTGCTACCGATAATGAGACGTCATGTTAACCGAGTATGTATACAATATTCAACCGAAAACAAACAACATATCAACTCTCTCAAATGGTAAAATAGGGAAAAGGACATTCTAAATAATACCTTTAGAAACCACTATTTATCACATAGGGGTTTCCGAAAAAAAGTAAAGTAAAGGGGGAGGCATAAGTGAAATATATTAATGGATTGTACATATCACTTATATTGATGATGTTCATTAATTTACTTAATATTACAATGTTTGATAATAAATACTCAGGGATAACAATGTATATCTCTTCCGTTATATTCACAATTGGAAGCGCATTTTTCATAAATGTAAAAAGACTTAAAATCAGTGAGAAAAGATAAAACCTCTTGCAACTCAAAATCACTTAAGTCCTCCAGTTAAACAATCTGAAGGACTTTTAATAGTTTTCTAAATACATTGAGTCCCGATAATAGGATGTTATGTTAACTAGAGATGTATGGAATATACATGTCACTTTTTATATCTACAACATGATACACTGGGGAAAAAGAGAAAGAAGTGATTGGATTGAAGATTAAAACATATATGTTAAACGCCTTCACTAAAAATACAAAAGGTGGGAATCCAGCTGGGGTTGTTTTAGACACAAAGGATCTTACAACAAAAGATATGCAAGCTATTGCAAACAAACTAAATTTCTCCGAAACTGCATTTGTACTTCCTTCTGTAAATTCTGATTACGAAATTAAATATTTTACACCAAATGAAGAAGTTGCCATATGTGGACATGCTACAATTGCCACTTTTTCCTTATTAGCCCAAATGAAAGAAATAAATTCAAAAGTGTATACAATAAAGACTAAAGCGGGGATGCTTAACGTAAAAATTGACGAAAATAAAATGATATCTTTACAACAAAATCTCCCTGATTTCCTTACAACACTTCCTTGTAAAGAAATTATTGAATCTTTAAATCTAGATGAAAAACAACTAATACCTGATATGCCTATTCAAATCGTATCTACAGGTTTACATGATATTATTATACCTGTCAGAAAACTTTCAGACCTGTTAAAGATTATTCCTGATATGAAGAGGATTGCTGAAATAAGTAAGAAATATAATGTAATTGGTTATCATGTATTTACACTGGAAACACTATATAATTCTACAGCTCATTGCAGAAACTTTGCACCTTTGTTTAATGTTCCAGAAGAAAGTGCCACTGGTACATCAAATGCAGCACTAGCATGTTATTTAATAAAACAAAATAAAAATTTTAAAAAACATAATACCTTCACTTTTGAGCAAGGATATGTAATGGATCAGCCTTCAGAGATTATTGTAAATGTATCAACTGATTTTAATAATATTATAGATGTTCACGTAGGAGGCTTTACTTCTAATTTTCAAGAAAAATATATTATTATTTAAGAAAAATAACTTCCACTTTCGAAAATTATGTAAATGAGCTGTCCATATGGACAGCTCATTGTATTTTTGCTTAGCGTGTTTTTTTTGATGCATGTTGATCGTTTTTATCGTTTTGGGGTAACTCGTCCTTGTTAGCTTGATGGATATGGGGTATTTGCATTTCTTATCTTGATGGCAATGTGAAACTATCCCTAATATAAAAATACTTTGTCTTTACAAATAATACTCAAACATTTTTGCAACCTTTTCTTTCATTTTTTCTTTTATAGATAATTGATTGACGTCAGAGGATGTTACTTGCTTTGAATTTTGTAAGTCTGCATTAATCACTGGTTTTATTCTCGAAATATAGTTAGGGTCATGAATATAACAGTTCATTTCTTCATTGTTCACTCAAAAAATTAAAGGTGAATGACTTTTATAAAAGTACTACTCATTCTACAATCAAACATTTCAATAATTACATAGAACAAGATCATCGCTATGTAAAGCGCCGGTTTGCTAAATCCTCAGGATTCTAACACTTTGAATAAATCTGTCCTTATAGGTCAAAATATGTAAGGTATTGTGCTGGAATGCACTTGCCTATTCTAAATAAGGAGTGAGATGAGTGGCTGATAAAAACGAACGTAACCGTGTTGATAATGATGCTGGTGAAGCGGTAGGAACTGGTGTCGGTGCTGTTGCAGGAGCTGCTTTGGGTTCTGTTCTTGGTCCACTTGGTACCGTTGCAGGAGCTGTTGCAGGAGGAGCGATGGGTAACAAAGTCGGCGAAGGTGCCGATGAGGCTAATGACAGTGTTGCGAACCGAGAAGATTAGACTTTAACCAAAGTGACACTGAATGAATTGGATTCCCAAAAAGGGAGTCCTTTTTTTTATTAAGTTAATCCAGATTTTTCGAGTAAATTACCGGTGAGATTTTGAATCAATTCACTTAAAGTAACGGGTGCGTTAGCTCAACAATCTATAAGCAGCAATCATATTCATTTTCTTGATTTTCCGCAATCGGGCGCCTGAATAAACCTTAGATTGTTATATTTTTGAGTACAGTGAAGTATCTTATATTGGAAATTAAACAACTATATTTTAACCCCGTCCTAAATTTAGAACGGGGTTATGCTTGTTTTAGCTTTTAAAATTTAATAGCACCACCTAAATGGAAGTTTTATCTCGCAACGAAGAGGTAACTCCAGTTCTAAAAGAAGGGCCTGAAGTATTTTGGAGTTTGTAGAGTTGATAGCTGCTTTAAAATATGTTTCACCAAGTCGTGATAAACCTTTTAAAGCTTATAAGCATATTACTGAAAATTGGGATGATAACTGGGATAGTGTAAATTCACAGTAGAAAAGTATAATTGGAGGATTATCAATTTCTAGTGTCCAAGGTGAAGCATTCAAGGCAGTTGCTAGTACCATAGAATGTTTCTTTAAGGAACAGGAATGACTTAATAGTCATTCCTGTTTGTTTTTTTGCGGTATCAAGTTAAGAAGCACATTCTTCCCCAAAAATCATAAAAATGAACTTCGGTGCTATAAAAAAATTCCATTTAGGGGGTACTTTAAAATCTTAGCTTGATGGGCATGTGGCGGTACCCCATCACCATCAAGCTAAGAAAAGCAAATACCCCCAAAACGAAAAAATAAGCTTTTTATTACAAGTTAGCACAAAATCTCATTGTGGGTAGTTGTATTTTTTTTACCTGATAGCAATGTGACGGTACCCCTGTAAGAAGTTCCATTACGGCCTTTTCAAACTCCTCAACGGTAATAGAATAGGCTAAAGATCATCCGTTTTTTCACGGACTTCCCTTATCATAGGAAATACAAAACTATCAAGGACTTTAAAATAACGATGCTCTAAATGATGTTAGATTTTAGCCAATTCTATAATAGAGCTCCAAGTTTATAAGTTTAGTGTTTACAAAAATATGATTTAATTCAATTTTGAATTAAATCATATTTTTGTAAATGCCCCGTTGAAAGTTTACCTATACCGATATAAGGGTTTACATTTCTGAAAATTAAATCTATTATTAAGGGTGGAAAATTAAGTAAGAAGGATGTGGTTATGTGTCGAAGAAAATCATTCTATCAGGCTGGGAGCTAATTATTCATCTATTGTTGTCGTTTGTCGGTATACTAGCGGTTGGCTCTCTACCAATTCTATTCAAAGGGCTTTCAATAGATATTCCAGGGTATTTTAGTAGTATTTATAAAATTTGCGAGAAGATAATACTACATGCTTCATCTATGCAGTATGGTATGAAGATTAAAAAGGATTTGTTCCCACAAATATTTTTTCACTATAAAGAGACGATGGTTATACTCTCAATTTCACTGATTGTTTCATTAATAGTGTCATTTATACTAGTACACGTAATCTTAAGGGTTAACGAAAAATGGCAGAATAGGATTAAAGAATTCATGTTATTTCTTCAATCTTTACCTGACATATTGTTTATTGTTGGTTCCCAATTGTTGGTGGTATGGATATTCCAGAAAACTGGTGTCATGGCAGCACAAGTAGCAGGAATTGGAGACCAGAAGGTGCGACTCTTACCGATTATCTGTTTTTGTATACCTACCGTTATCATGTTTGTTAAGTTCTTACTTCTAAGATTTGAGGATGAGTTGAGAAAGGATTATGTGTTGTTCGCTGCTTCAAAGGGTATGGATCGTCTTCATATTTTAAACCACCATGTACTAAGAAACGTTCTATTAAGTACTTTGTTCTTTGTAAAAGCTAATATATGGTTTATGCTCTCTAACTTATACATAATAGAATCGATTTTCAATACTCTCGGATTCTTTGTTTTTATTAAAGAATACCAAAGTGTTGAGGTATTCACGGTTGGATTAATATTAATTTACTTACCTATATTCTTATTTTTTAAATGTTTCCATTGGTTGGTACCTACTGCGATGAAGGAGAAAATATAATATGTGGAATTATTTAAAACGTGATAAACGGTTCTGGTTAGGTGGTTTATTTTTAACAATATTAATGGTCCTAAGTATAGGAAATACTGTTTTTAATGACGGAAATATACATAAAGTAATCCTTCAATATGATAAAACTGGTTATCCTGAAGTGCCTCCATTTCCACCTTCAATGCAATTTTTATTTGGTACCGACAGAGCGGGGTACGACTTACTCAATCTGATAATTGAAGGGGCAAAATGGACTATTGGGTTTGCAATCGTAGTAGCCATATTACGCATGGTGTTAGGCGTTATAATCGGTTTTTTACTTGGTGCATATGTTAAAAGAGGGTTTAAAAAAATTGAAGCATTTTTTGATAGTTTTACAATCGTACCAATGGTTATGATTTGTTATTTCATATTATCAGAAGTACTTATTTATGCTAATGGGACGATACCGGCTCCATTTTACCAAAGACTTCTATTCCAATTGGCTGTGATTGTTCTTTTAAGTGTTCCCACTCTATCATTATATGTTGCAAATGAAGTAAGGAAATTGCAAACTGAAGAGTTTGTTGAAGCTGCAAAGATCCTCGGTGGCGGAAAATTATACATTGTTGTTAAGCACATTCTTCCTCACCTGGTTCCAACGTTTATAATAATGCTTATGCAACAATTCGTACAAACACTAACATTGTTGCTTCATTTAGGTTTAATAAATTTGTTTTTTGGTGGAACAGTTCTTTATGGTGATGAGGCTGATTCTGTAACACATGAGTGGACTGGTTTAATTGGGATGTACTATCCTTCTCTATCTGCTGATACTTGGATTCCAATGGTTCCGATAATCTTCTTTAGTTTGACTGTTCTAGCTGCGAATAAAATAACTGATAGTATTCAAGATTCTTTAGAAAGAAACAGAACTGCCAGTATCTCTGTTAAAAATACTAATAAGAGTGTTTTGCAGGTACCTGAAAATGAATTGTTTACATTCAAACATCAAGCATAAACACAGCTTTAATTCTCACTTACAGGGGGTATCATCATATCGCTACCAAGTTAATAAAAAGAAATGCCCCCTAAAATGAAAAAATACGCTATTCTTTCTGTAGAATCATAGGAAAGGATGGCGTTTTTTATGTCTGTTTCTGTGTCTGACGAACTACAACTATTTGCTCAAGAGATTCAAAGTTTTTTATCTCCAAATATCTTACGAGATCTTGCTAGAGATGTTGGTTTTGTACAACGAACCAGTAAGTATCAAGCAAAAGATTTGGTAGCTTTATGTGTATGGGTGAGCCAAAATGTAGCTATGACTTCTTTAACTCAGTTATCTAGCTGTTTAGAAGCATCAACAGCAGTACTCATCAGTCCTGAGGGACTGAATCAACGATTTAATAAGGCGGCCGTCCAACTTTTACAACACCTACTAGCCGAACTACTAAGCAAAAAATTGGCCGCATCTATGCCGATTTCTTCTCCATACACTTCTGTTTTCAAGCGTATTCGTATTTTAGATTCAACTGCATTTCAACTCCCGGATGTATTTTCATCGGTTTATCCAGGTGCAGGAGGCTGCAGCCATACAGCTGGGATAAAAATTCAACTTGAGTATGATTTGTTAAGTGGACAGTTCCTTCATATTCATACAGGTCCAGGTAAACAACATGATCGCACTTACGGCTCTCTGTGTGCCCCAAGTGTGACAGCGAATGATTTATGTATCCGAGATTTAGGTTGTTTTCATTTAAAAGACCTTCAATATAGACAAGATAAAGAGGCCTACTATATCTCTCGTATCAAGTCGAATACACGTATGTATCAAAAAAATCCTAACCCTGATTATTTTCAAGATGGAAGAATTAAGAAAGGTACAGAGTATATACAGTTAGATATGGAGACGTTAATGAACTCCCTTCAACCAGGACAAACATGTGAAATAGCTGATGCTTATGTAGGAATGATTGATAAAGTGCCAGCCCGTGTAATTGTTCATCGATTAACAAAACAACAGCAACAAAAACGATTACAAGATCAAACTGTAAGAGAAAAAAAGAAAGGAATGAAGTATTCTCCTCGTAGTAAACGACTCAGTGGTATCAATGTATATATGACAAACACCCCTACAGATATTGTCCCGATGGGACAGGTACATGACTGGTATTCTTTGCGTTGGCAAATCGAAATTTTATTTAAAACGTGGAAGTCATTCTTTCAAATTCATCATTGTAAAAAGATAAAACCAGAACGATTGGAATGCCATTTATATGGTCAATTGATTGCCATTCTACTCTGTTCTTCTATCATGTTTCAAATGCGCCAAGTGCTCTTCATAAAGAAAAAACGAGAGCTTAGTGAGTATAAAGCCATATATATGATTAAAGACTATTTTCTTCTCCTATTCCAAACTATACAAAAAAACACCCAAGAGCTATCAAAGGTGTTACTTCGCCTGTTCAATCTCCTACAGCAAAACGGGCGGAAATCTCATCGATATGAGAAAAAAACGGTCTTTGATATATTAGGTGTCGTTTACAATTGTACCATGTCTGATAATCAAGCCGCTTAATTCAAAAAAGTGAAACCCGTTAGGGTTTCTTTCGTATGCAAATCTTTCAATCACCTACACTTGCTCTTTAGAAAAAGAAAAAATCTCGCCTAAAATTGACTTTGCATAAGCTTAGCTTGATAGCGATGTGGCGGTACCCCTTATTAAAATTAAAGTGGTTCAAGTTGGAGGAAGGCACCCTAGGCTGTCTTTTCTTTATTTTCAAAAGGACCTGCTCAATTCATGCGTAAAATCATAAAGTAATTTGAATCCGTTAAAATACATGAGTGACCCTATGTTTTACCCTCCAATCTAAAGGAGGAACTATTATGGGTTTTGGTGGTAGTTGTGGCGGAGGCTGCGGCTTTGCTGGAGGATTTGCATTACTAGTTGTATTGTTTATTTTATTAATCATCGTTGGAGCGGCTTGCTTCTGCTAAAAAACTATTAGAAAAGCCTACCTATTTCCGTAGGTGGGCTTTATCTTTATTACACAATACCAAAGTATACTCTCTTTTTCTCGTAAGCTTAATGCAATTATACATATTTGGTAAAATTACACTAAATAAATATTACATGTAGTAAAGTATAACTTGTGGACACGTTCTATAAAGCAGATTCTCCGATTAGAAGGCGTAACACATCTCAACCATATAGATGTGGGTTGCTTTAATCTAGCCAAACAAACGATCTCGATTCTCTTGTATTTGTACACTAATAATCTGGTAAAAATAAATAATTCTGTTTTATAGGACGTGTTTACTTAATGTCTAATACATATTATTAAAAGTAAAGTGGTTCAAATCGGAGGAAGGCACCTTAGGGTGTCTTTTCTTTATGGGAATTTCTTGAATTACTTATATAAAAGTTACTTCATAAGTATTAATACTTATGAAGTAACTTTTATCTGATAAGAAAGGGGCATCAGATTTATGAACAACCTTAATTTCCTTTGTGAGCAATTTGCTAAAATTCTTAATGGAAAAAGCAACATAAATCAGGGTGTTTGTTCTGTCTCCTTGCGTCGTAATATTAAAGTGTTTGTTCAAGGACGACCAAGCACCTCGGTGATACCGGTGGGGCTATCTTTTGAATCGTTAGATCAAAGTGGCAATGCGTTGAACTTTGGAGAAATCGCTATTTTACAAGAAGAAATTCCTTTGTTTATACAATCAATTGTTCAACAAGGGATTATTGTTAGCGCCTTACATAATCATTGGTTATATATGAAACCATTGATTATGTATATTCATATCCAATCTGTTGAACCACCATTAAGTTTTGCAAAAAAATTGGCAAATTCCTTTTCGGTTTTAAGTAGTTATCCAATTACTGATAACGGGAGCTAATGTTAAGTAGATCTTATTTATTCATTTCTTATATCGAGAATCATGTGAACAAAGAATGCCCTCCAGCTAAGCGATCTGGAAAGCATTTTTATAAATTTTTAGATACATTGAATTCCGATAATCGAAAATTATGTAAATAAGCTGTTCACTGGATTCTCATAGAAAACTGTGGTGAGATGAAATTTTTGATTTTGAAGCACTTCAAAATCTTAGCTAGATGGCTATGTATCGGTACCCCACAATAAAAAGGCAGGAACATATTAAATATGTTCCTGCCTTTGGTTTTATCCCGCATTAACGGGCAGTAAGACCCCCACCTCAAAATTCAGCGGAAGTAAAGAAGTTAGGTGGGGGATCAACTGCCCGTAAAAGCCCGATTGGTGAAGGCTAATAATCAGTGTGGGATGAACAAAACCCCCACTGATTAAAGTTTCACTTTATTAAGTTTAATATCTATGACCTAAATATAATAAAATTTGGAGCTTCTTTTATTTTAGAGAGATGTTTCCTAACAGTTGATTTTGTTAACGAAAGTCGACTCTAAATCCATATTCTGTATAGAATATAGTACATATAATAAAAGTATGAGGTGATACAGTGAGAGAGATTCATATTCATAAAATCATTGCGGATAAGAGAAAAGAAAAGGGAATTACACAGGAAGAGTTAGCGGCGTATATCGGTATTACGAAGGCATCTGTTTCCAAATGGGAGACGGGGCAGAGTTATCCGGATATTACATTTTTACCACTGTTAGCATCGTACTTTAACATAAGTATAGATGAATTAATCTGTTATACACCACAAATGGAACAGGAAGATATTAAAAATTTATATCATAGACTAGCGGAAGCTTTTAGTGAAGAACCGTTTGATGAAGTAATGATGGAGTGCAGAGAAATGATTAAAAAATATTATTCTTGTTTTCCATTATTACTTCAAATGGGGCTACTTTTTATTAACCACCATATGTTAACAGAGGATACGGATAAAAGAACTGAAATTTTAGAAGAGGCAATGTATCTCTTTAGCCGAGTGCAGGAAGAAAGTGAAGATGTTTCTCTTGTGAAAGAGGCGGTATCGTTTCAAGCAACTTGCTATCTTATACTCAATAGACCAAATGAGGTGCTTCAATTACTTGGCGAAACGATACGTCCTAACTTTCCAGAGGAAGATCTAATTGCGCAGGCGTATCAAATGCTTGGAAATGCTAAAAAGGCGAATGAAATGATGCAAATTAGTATGTATCAACATTTAATACAACTCGTTGCGACAATACCGAATTATGTAGTAGTAAATGCCTCAAACGCTGAAAAGGTAGAGGTAATTTTAAATAGAGCATTCATGTTAATAGACATGTATGAAATAGAAAAACTACATCCTAATATGACTTTAAAAGTATACTATGCTGCTGCACAAGTATATTGCATGCAAGAAAATTTTGAAGGTTCATTAGAAATGCTACGGAAATATGCAGCTGTTTGTACGGATAGCTTCACAGTAAATAGTCTGCATTTACACGGTGATTCATATTTTGATGCGATTGATGGATGGTTTGCAGAATTTCCACTCGGTGCTAAAACGGTTAGAAATGAAGAGATTATAAAGCGGAGTATGCTACAAAGTATTGCAGAGAACCCGATTTTCGCATCGATGAAAGACTTACTAGAGTATAAAAATATGATAGCGAGTTTGAAGTTTAAATTGGATATAAAAGAATAGAGGGAGGATAAATATAATGACTTTTGATGAATATGAAGTAGCGATAAATAGTGAATTTACTTTGTGCGGTACGATTACAAAGCCAAAAGCTGACGGGAAGTATGCAGCTGTTGTCATTATCGCTGGATCTGGAGAAGTTGATCGTGATGGAACGATAGTGCCACTGAATATGAAAGGGAATATGTATAAAGACTTGGCACATCTAATTACAAACCTCGGAGTAGTTACATTACGTTTTGATAAACGTGGTGTTGGAGCAAGTAGGGGTGAATTTATGAAAGCTGGGATGTGGGATTTAGTATCCGATATAGAAGCTGTTATTGCGTATTTGAAAGAGCAACCATTTGTTGATCCGGAAAATATCATTTTAGCTGGTCATAGTGAAGGGTGTATGTTAGCGACTGTAGTAAACGCAAGAACACCAGTTAATGGACTCATACTTCTTACAGGAGCTGCGGAATCGTTAGAAGAAGCTACTAAAAGACAAAGAGAGATTATTTATAAAGAGTTAAAAGAGCAAAAAGGAATAAAAGGAAAGTTAATGCATCTTCTCAATATTGAGAAACGGGGAGAAAAGCAGGCGCAAAAAGCAACAGAGAAAATGATAAACTCCAAAAAAGATATTGTTAAAATTGGTTTTAAGCCAATGAATGCAAAATGGCTTAGAGAGCATTTTCAGCATGACATTTATAAAGATTTAATGAAAGTAAAATGTCCAGTACTAGCAATTGCTGGTGATAAAGACTTTCAGACAAATCCTGAAAAAGCGAAGCGAATTGGTAATTATGTTAAGGGTGATTCCGAAGTATATGTAATAAAAAATATGGATCATACCTTAAAATATTTTGAAGGTGATTTTAAAGCGTTAGAATTTAAAAAGATTTATGCGGAAGGTGCAGATAAGCCGCTTCATCCGAAGCTGGAAGAAATTATTGTGAATTGGATGGATACGAATTTTACTTCGCAATATGCGGGCAGTAAGACTCTCAGCTCAATATTAGGCGAAGGTGAGGAAGTTGGAAGGGAGAGTAATTGTCCGTAAAAGATCGGTTGTTGTAGGTTAATCTAGTTTAGTATATGGGTAATAAGTTTTTTATCGTCGTTTTCCATTTGGTAATGATAAATCCTAACTATTTAAGTTGTAAAAACGAACATTCTTATTATTTTTATTAAAAATGTTAACTTTTAGATTGCGTATACACTAATAGTTTGTTATATTACCAATATAATAATTTTAAATAACATCACTCGTATATACTCGGTAATATGGTCCGAGCGTTTCTACCTAGTTCCCAATGAAAGAACTGGACTACGGGTTAAAGTATTCGGTCGTTCGGTGTATTGAGCCGCTACTGATCTATAATTTAGCAATGGCCTCATCTTTTGCTTAATTAACTTTGACTACCGTAGTTCTAGAAAGTAGAGATTCTTCTACAATTTCTAGAGCTTTTTTCTTTGGACCAAAACCTCGAGTATAGAAAACAACAAGAGAAAGAGGAGAGATTATTTATGAAGAAAAATCTGTTGAAAAAATATGGTGCCCTAGCAACTACTATCGCATTGTCATTCGCAATACTTGCAGGATGTAATGCTAGTCCAAAACAAGTAGCAGAGGCAAAAAGTAATCAAGATCCTATCTTAATTCAAGGCCCAATGCCAATAGAAGCTGAAAAATTTGCAAAAAGGTTAAAAAATGTGAAAGAAGAAAAATCTGGGAGTTTTGTATTTTATAAAGGAACTGTAGACAATTATCCTGTAATCGTTGCGAAAACAGGTAAAGGAATGGAAAATACAGCAGCCGCTACAGCAGTGGCTATTGAAAAATATAAGCCTATAGCGATTATTAACCAAGGAACATCAGGTGGACATGATCCTAATTTAAACGTATTTGATATTGTTTTAGGAAAACAAGTGGCGAATATAGGTTCGTTAAAAACAACAAATATGAATGAGAACCAAGGGATTGAGCCGGCAAAATGGATATCTATGGACCTGATGGCTTCTGAAGGAAGTGCAGGAGAAGATCCAAATGCTGAGAAAATCCGATACTACGAGGGAGATAAGGATTTACTTGCAGCAGCTAATGCAGTAAAAGACAAGTATACAAAAGGTAAAGTGGTGGAAGGTACTATAGGTTCAGCAGACGTTTGGAATAATGAAGTTGATAGAATTAAGTGGTTCCATACAAAATACGGTACATCAGTAGAAGAAATGGAAGGCGCTGCCGCAGCGCAAATTGCAAAAGCTTATGACGTACCATTTTTAGGGATTCGAGTATTATCTAACAATAAAACAAACGGCGGAAAATACAACCCAAATACAGCTGCGGCAAATCAAGAATATGTATATGAAGTAGTTAAAAAGTATATAGATTCGATACCAAATAAATAGTAGTAGTTCTGTCTCAATATAAAAATGTTATCATTACTGCACAATGTGTTGTGAACTCAGAATTACCAAAGTTTCTTTAATTAAAATAGATTGGTGCCTTACATGGTATCCAATCTATTTTTGTACTTATTTTTCAGAGGAAGAAGGGTTTTACACCAAAAAATAAAGACTGTTATAGAAAAAAGAAAAGTCGAACGATTTATCAAATATGCATGATTGCATAAAAAAATTGAAATTTATAAGTTAACATTAAACTACTTTTTAATTGTAAAGAATATTTTAATAATCTTTACTAGAGAAGGATATTCCTTGTGAAAAGTAGATAAACAAAAAGTGTGGGAATAATACAGAATCAATAGAGTTTTGTATTAAATAAAAAGAAAAGGATGGGTATGGCTTTCTAAAAGTTTTTGGGGGTTAGAAAGCATTTTTTAGTTAATAGCTTCAAATTATATTTTAAAGGGGAAATGGGTATATGAAGTTTCGAAATACAAAGCTCGCTATGGTTACACTATCTTCATTTTTTATTTTAGGTACTGCATCTCTATCATTCACAGATATCATACACGGTGAAGTAGCTTCTGCATCACCACAAGAGATTATTGTAAAAAGCTATGACGATACATATTATAATAATGCAATAGGAAAAATGGGTTTAGAATTAAAGAAGGAACTTCATAATGTTATTGATGATCATACAAAGTTATCATACAGTGCGGTTTGGGAAGCACTAAGAGATACTGATGAAGATCCAAATAATAAAAACAATGTGCTACTCTTATATACTGGGCGTTCGCAAGGGAAACTTACGAATGGTTCAGGAGTTGATAATTGGAACCGAGAGCATGTTTGGGCAAAATCTCACGGTGATTTTGGAACGACGGCAGGAGCTGGAACAGATTTGCATCATTTAAGAGCGACGGATGTATCTGTAAATAGCTCACGTGGGAATCTGGATTTTGATAATGGTGGTGTGAATCATTCAGAAGCGACAGAATGTAAGTACGATAGTGATTCTTGGGAACCTCGTGATAGTGTAAAAGGAGATATCGCTAGAATGCTATTTTACATGGCTGTTCGTTATGAAGGAGACAACGGCGAAATAGACTTAGAATTAAATGAAAAGGTGAATAACAATAAAGATCCGTACATGGGTAAACTATCCGTTTTACTAAAATGGAATGAACAAGACCCGGTAGATGATTTAGAGCGAAAGCGTAATGAAGTGATTTTTACGAAATATCAACATAATCGTAATCCTTTTATTGATCATCCAGAATGGGTAAATAAAATTTGGAATTAAAATATTTAAAGGTATTTTGCTTTGAGAGAAGGGATTGATCACTATGATCAATCCCTGTTTATATCTATACTAGAATAAGTGATTTTTATAGGATTGGAGAATAGAATAGATATTTTATTAAGTTAAGTATAATATGAGTCTTTTAATACGGTCCCCACTCAATATTCACGCCAACAATAAGAAAAATAAGTCCAATGATAAACCAAATGAATGCAAGTGGAGCCATGAAGCGAATCCATTTTCCATAAGAAATGCCGCTCGCTGCGAGAACGCCCATTAAAACACCAGAAGTTGGATTGAGGCAGTTCACTACACCTTCTCCAAGCATAACAGCCTGTACTGTAACTTGGCGTGTAATATGCATGAAATCGGCTAATGGAGCTAATATCGGAATGAAAATAACAGATTCTCCTGTCCCGGATGAAATGAGGAAATGTAATGCGGCACTACTTACATACATGCCGAGAACGCCAAATACAGGGCTATGTCCTTCGAGAGACTGTGCGAGTTGATTAACGATTGTATCAAGTAATTTGCCTTGTTCTAAAATGACTGAAATACAACGAGCCATTCCGACGATCAAAGCACCGTATATGAGATTTTGGCAGCCTGCTAGAAAAGTAGAAGCGATATCGTTTGCTTTCATACCACCTATTATTCCCGCTGTAATTGCTATGAATATAAAAGTAGCGGTCATTTCTGCGTCCGTCCAATGTAGACGAAAAGCGCCTATTAAAAATGCAATTAATGATAAAGCTGAAACGAGTAAAATTAATTTATGACGTATTGTCCAAGGAACTTCTGTTTTCTCTGTTTCTTTCTCACTTGAAAGAGCATTACTTGGAAACCAGTTATCTCCGAGTATGCTTCCTTTATTCGATTTTTTTAAGCGTTTTACATACCAATTAATATACAAAATGGTAGCAATTAAAAAAGAGATATAAATTGCCGTACGTAAACCAATTCCTGAAAACATCGGGAGTTCTGCGATTTTTTGTGAAATGCCTAAAGGTGAGGGAGATAAAATAGTAGCATTAAAACCAGCATAAGTGCCTAAATAAATAATTGCTACGCCGACGATAGCGTCCCATTTTAATGTGCGTGCAACGATGATGCCGATGGGGATAAAGCCGATAACTGAGTTCACGATAATACCAGTCGTTCCGAGAATAGAAAAGAGTGCGGCGACAATACAAATGAAAAGTAATTGCTGATTCCGAAATTTGTTAATTACATGATAGATTAAACCGTCAAGAGCACCTGTTTTTTCAAGAATTGCAATGGCTCCACCTGTAAATAAAATTAAGAAGATGATAGGAGCAGCAAGTGTCATTCCTTTTTCAATAGCGGTAAAAAAAGAAACAAACCCTACCGGCGATTGTGGAACAGAATGATAACTTCCTGGTATTGTCGTTGTAACAGTACCGTTTGTGACTCTTTTAAATTCTCCAGCAGGAACGAAATATGTAGCTATTGCACAAAGTAAGGCAATAAAAAATAGTAGTACGTACGCGTCAGGCATTTTAAACTTTCGTTTACTAGGCTGTTTTTTTGCCTCGGTTTGTAATTGCATAAAACCCCTCCTTTTTCACTTGGTTAATTTTTAATATTCTGAAATTTATCTGTGAAATAGATTATAATAAAGGTGGCTTCTTAAGGCAATAGTTTTTCTGTCCTTTTCCTGCACATACAAATTGTTGCAATATTAGACAGGGAAACGAAAAAAACCCAAGAATATGTAATATAAAAGGAAAAGAAAAGAGGGAAAGAGATGTGGAAAACTACGGATCTATGTGATGAATTTGAAAAGGAATTACAAATATGTCGCCAGTCTTTTCGGTCTTTCGGGAAGAAAAAACAATTCTATGGGAAAATCGCAACGGTAAAAGTGAAGGATGATAATGTACTAGTAAAAGAGGGGTTACAAACACTGCCGGAAGGTACAGTATTAGTTGTTGATGGCGGAGCTTCTAAAAATTGTGCGTTACTCGGTGATAATTTGGCAGCTATTGCGGAAGAGAGAAACTTAGCAGGAATTATTGTAAATGGGTATGTTCGTGATTCTAGTGAATTAAAAAATATTAATATTGGTATTGTAGCGTTAGGGACAATGCCAAATAGAAGTGTAAAAGAAGGAAAAGGAGAAAGAAATATTCCGGTGCAATTTGGTGAAGTTGAATGGAAACCGAATGAATATGTTTATGTAGATGAAGATGGAATTATTGTTAGTGATAAAAGCTTACATAGTGAGGGATGACTTCTAATAATGGAAGGCTATTAAGCTATTATTCTTAGAAAATAAATCCGATAAAGCATGGACAAAATTCTTTGTCAATAGTAAAATAATACAGAATTTAAAAATTACAGAATGTATAGGTTTATCGATTTACGATAAAGTGAAACTTTAATCAGTGGGGATTTTGTTCATCCCCACTGATTATTAGCCTTCACCAATCGGGCATTTACGGGCAGTTGATCCCCAGCTAACTTCTTTGCTTTCGCTGAATTTGAGGTGGGGGTCTTACTGCTCGGCGAATAGCGGGATAACTTGAAAAGGGAGTAAATTTTGCCTAGAAAAGTGAATGTTATCACAATGGTGCGTTCATAAACGAAATTATTTTTCCTATACAAATATAGCCGCGAATAATGCGGGTAGGAGGTGTTGTACATTTTTGTTCGACACTTACAAAAAGAGAGTGTCAACCGCATACCCTTAAAGGGTCTTTTTTTGTGTGAATGTTAGTAAAGGGAGGGAATTTTGGGATGGCAATGTTAAAGAAATGGCTGCTTACATCATTAATGGCAGTGGCACTTGTATTTGTTTCTTTTGCGAATACAGTACATATTGCGTTTGCTGAAGGAAAGACAGCGAAACTTGTAATTATTGGTGAATCACAAAAAGGAATTATGTTATGTCCGAAAGAAGTTTCCATTGAAGATGGAGAAACAGCTTTTAGTTTGCTACAAAAAGTTATGGGTGACAAAGTAACATCTGAAAGTATGTCATTTGGAACGTATATAAAGGGCATCGATGGATTAATGGCCGGAGCAACGAGCGGTTGGTTGTATGATGTAAATGATAAATCTGCAGAAGTTGGTGCGGATAGTTATAAATTAGAGTCTGGGGATGTTGTTGCATTTCGTTACGTTGCAGACTGGAGCAATATGAGTCAACAAACGTTGCAACAAACGTTAGATAAATTTGGCACTTGTAAAACTGTAGAAGAGCCAAAACCAGAAGAACCGAAAACAGAAAAACCAGATGGTAAACCAGAGGAACCGAAAACAGAAAAGCCAGATGGTAAACCAGAAGAACCGAAAACAGAAAAGCCAGATGGTAAGCCAGAAGAACCGAAAACAGAAAAGCCAGATGGTAAACCAGAGGAACCGAAAACAGAAAAACCAGAAGATAAAGTAACAGAACAACCAAAGCAAGAGAAAGTCGAAATTCCAGCAGCACAATTAAACGAAGCGATTTCTAAAACGTCAGAAAAGATGTTACAAGATGGAATTGGTAGTGATTGGGTTGCGATTGGACTTGCTCGTTCAGGTGTAAATGTTCCGCTTGAAACGAAAATAAACTATGTTAAGCCAGTAGCTGGAAAGGTTAAGAAGCGTTTAAATCGTTTTTCAGCAACAGATTTAGCTAGAACGATTATTATGATGAATGCAATGAATGTTGATCCTACAAAGGTAGAGGGACAAAATTTAGTGCAAAATTTGTTTGAATCAGATAAAGTGAATTCCGTTACAGGATACGCATTTACATTACTTGCATTAGATACAAAGAAATATGAGATTCCGGCCGAAGCAAAATGGAATCGAGCTGCTTTAGTACAAGCACTTTTACAAGCGCAGCATACAGACGGTGGCTGGACATATGATAGTTCAAGTAGTAAAGAAAGTGCTAGTAACGTTGATGTAACAAGTATGGTATTAGCAGCATTAGCTCCTTATCAAGATCAAGCAGATGTAAAGCCAGCTATTCAAAAAGCTGTTGATTATTTATACAAGCAGCAGCTAGGTAATGGTGGTTTTGCCGCTGATGGACAAGAGAATTCTAATAGTACTGCACAAGCAATTATTGGACTATCGCTAGTTAAAGATGTGGATCACGATCGTCTTAATAAAGCAGTACAAAATTTAATGTCATACCAGCTTCCAAATGGTGAGTTCAAATGGTTACCAAGTGATCAAAAAGGTAGCGGAATGGCTACAGAGCAAGCATTTTTAGCGTTACTTCAGTTTAAAGATCTTGGGAAATCGATTTATGATTGGTCAAATGTAGTAGAGAATGAAATTGATACGAAACCAATTGTAGAGCCAGAGACAACTGTAGAAGAAAAAGAAGTTGTAGAACAGCCGAAACAACAAGAAGAGTTACAAAAACAACCAAAAGATGAAAATCTAAAAGTTGTTGTAGATAACGAACGAGTTAATAAAGAAACAAACAAGAATAAGAATCAATTACCACAAACAGGAGCATCTTCTCATAGTGCAGCAACACAAGTAGGTATGGGTGTATTATGTATCGCTTCTGCATATGTATTATGGAGACGTAAAGCAGCTTAACAAAAATTAGGAGCAATCATTTGCTCCTAATTTTATTATGAAAGGTGAGGACAGCATGAGTAAGATGAAATGGTTCATTTCTTTAGTTCTTTCATTGGGATTATTAGCCGGATGTGAAGAAACGGCTGTAAAACCTGAGAAGAAGGCAGAACCGAAGCAAGAAGAGCAAAAAGAAGTAGCGAAGCAGGAAGAACAAAAAGATGTACCGAAACCGGAAGAGAAGCAAGCTGAACCGGAACAAAAACCACAAGAAGAGCAGAAAGATAAACAAGAACAAAAAGTAGAAGAGAAACCGAAAGAAGAAAAAGCGCAGGAACAGCCTGAAGTAAAGAAAGAAGAGAAACCAAAGGAACAGCCTGCTGCAAATAAACAACCGGAACAAAAAGTACAAGAAGAGAAACCTCAGCCGCCGAAAGCGCCAGAAGTAAAAGAAGAAGCAAAGGTTGTTAATCAGCCAAAAGAAACACCAAAGCAGGAGCAAAAGAAAAATCCAGAAGAGAACAATAATCTACCAGCTCCGCCACCACCACCACCAGATGTAGTACCAGTGCCAGTACCTAAAGCAAAACAAGTTACTATCTCGGTAAAAGGACATGAAGGATACTTATTAGGTGCGAAAAAGGTTGATGTACAAGAAGGCGATACAGTTTACAGTGTGCTAAAGAGTACAGGATTAGATGTTGATGCGAGTGGATCTAAAGGTGATGTTTACGTAAAAGGTATTGAAAATTTATATGAAAAAGACGTAAATGATAATAGTGGATGGAAATATCGTGTGAACGGTGCATTTCCGAACCGTAGTGCTGGTGTAGTTACAGTTAAACCAGGAGATACAGTTGAATGGGTGTATGTATACTAAATTAAGAAGGGATATTCGGTAAAGGACTATGAAAATAAGCTTTTCTTCTTTACATCCTTTTGTGAATTTTTTCTATTATATTGGGGTGATGATACTATGTATGATGTGTCTTCATCCTCTTTTTTTAATTGGAGCGATTATACTAATAGTAACCTTAAATATAGTACAGGGAAATGGTGAGAAAATAAGAAAGATGCTACCTAGTACTATCGTATTCTTTTTGATGGTTATTTTATTTAATTCTTTATTAACACATAGAGGAGCGACTACGTTATTTTATTTAGGAGATAGCCGGATTAAGCTTGAGGCCTGTATGTATGGACTTGTTATGGGTTTATTATTAGTTGCGATTATGTTTACGTTTGCTTCGTATAACGATATTATTTCGAGTCATAAATTTTTATATTTATTTTCAAGAATTTCACCGAAAGTAGCGTTGTTAACGATGATTACAGTGAGGTTTGTTCCTTTGTTTATTAGGCGGTTAAAGAAAATTACACTCGTCCAAAAAACGAAAGGTGTACAATTAGATTCAGGTTCACTCATTGAGCGTATAAAAAATGGAATGAAATTACTGCAAGTGTTATTAGTTTGTTCGTTAGAAGATGCACTACAAACAGCAGATTCTATGCAAGCTCGTGGATTTGGTGTAACGAAACGCACGACTTATATTCGGTATAGAATGGAAAGACGCGATTGGTACACGCTAAGTTATTTAAGTATTCTATTTATAGCCGCATTCATATTTAGTTATTATGGCGGAGGGAAATTGATCATTTATCCGAAAGTGGAATCAATACTGTTCCAGCAATACGATGGAATGATGTTTTTCCTATTTATGATGTTTATTAGTTTACCGATTATGATGGAAGGAAGGGAATCGATATGGTGGCGCATGCAGAAATAAAGAATTTATCATTTATATATGCTGATGAAAATGAAGAAGCGTTACAGCATATTTCTCTTTCTGTTCAAAAAGGAGAATTTATAGTACTTGCTGGCGGTTCAGGTTCTGGGAAGACAACTTTATTAAAACATTTTAAAAAGGAATTACTGCCAATTGGCACGCGTTCAGGAGAGATATTTTATGATGACGTTTTATTAGAGGAAGTACCTGATTTATTATCTGCACAAGACATTGGTATGGTATTTCAAAACCCAGAAAATCAGCTCGTAATGGATACAGTGATTCAAGAATTAGCATTTTCTTTAGAAAATATCGGGTTACCATCACATATTATTCAAAAAAGAATAGCGGAACTTATTAGCTTTTTAGGATTTCAAGATTTGTTACATCAATCTGTTCATACTTTATCTGGTGGTCAAAAACAACTAGTAAATTTAGCAGCAGTATTAGTCATGCAGCCGAAGTTATTATTACTGGATGAACCGACAGCGCAGCTAGATCCGATTGCTGCAAAAGAGTTTTTAGGATTATTAAAACGTATTAATGAAGAACTTGGAATTACGATCGTTTTAAGTGAACATCGTCTGGATGAAGTGATACCACTTGCAACACGCGTTATTTGTATGAATAACGGCCGAATCGTTTATGATGGTAGTCCTAAAACGGTTATAGCTAACATGTGGGAAGTTGAAAAGTTCCGTCCATTTATCCCGCAAATTCCAAGATTGTTTTTAGAGTGGAATGTAGAAGATATTCCGTTTACAGTGCGAGAAGCGCAAATGAAAATGAATGATTTTTCAGCGATATCATATAGGGATGGGCAAGTAGAACAGTGTGAAAAGCAAGAAGTGATCTTAAGTGCAGAACATATATCTTTTCAATATGAGAAAAATAGTCCCCTTATTTTACGAGATTTAACAGTGAACATCGAAAAAGGAAAATGGACAGCTCTAGTTGGGAAAAACGGAACCGGGAAGTCTACACTGTTAACGATTTTAGCAGGATTACAAAAAGCTAGAAGAGGGAAAGTAAAGTGGAGTGGAAAAGTGATACATAAAATTGATTCGAAAGAACGATTTAAAAGTATAGGATATGTATCGCAGCACCCATACTATCATTTTACATTTGATACAGTGTGGGAAGAAGTGTATGAACGTGCAAGTGAATTATACGGAGAACAAGGAAAAGAAATAGCAGAAAATATGCTAAAACAGTTTTGGTTATATTCGCTTAAAGAACGTCATCCGCATGATTGTAGCGGCGGGGAACAACAATTACTCGCATTATGTACAACGTTATTATCAAAGCCGACTTTATTATTGCTTGATGAACCGACAAAGGGTAACTAACTGTTACGATTTATTTAACCAATTATAACCAAAGTTAATTAAATATATCAGTAAGCCCTGCTAGTCAAGTGATTGGCTA